>NZ_SRLW01000252.1:0-14552 GCF_006518215.1 Myxococcus sp. AB025B | reverse complement strand
CCCTGGCTGACGCCGCGCCCCCTCCGGCGGCGCGGCGTCAGCCAGGGGAACCTGTCTGGAACGTGGAGCACCGCGCGGGGATGCGCAACGGGCCCGCACGTTGCCGGGCGCGAGCCCCGGGCCCACCGCGCGGCCTGCCTCGCGTCATCGAGGCGCTCCCCTGCCCCCATGTCGACGCCCGCGGGACACACGCGCGCACCCGCGCTTGCACCCTCACGGGGCCCGCTGGAATGGTGGGCCGATGCACGCCCCTCCTGTCGGATGGACCCCGTACGAAGCAGGAGCCTCGCTCGGCTGGGCGGGCTCGCAGGGGGGCACCATCGCTCGGGATGAGGAGCTCGCGGGGCAGTTGCGACTCACGTATGAGCGCGATGACAGCCGCTCGTTCCATGCCGTCAGCTGCGCCGTGTCGGGCTGGTTGCTCCACCATCGCTTCTTCGACAACGCGGAGGCGGCGAGCGAGGCCTATGACGCGATGAAGCCGGCGCTCGAGGAGCTGCGCAACCGGCTGCGCGAGGGCGGGCCCGGCTCCCCCGAGGAGGCGCGACGAGGAGGCCCCCTGCTCGCGGCCTTCCTCGCGCGCTTCCCCTGAAACAGGCCCGGGTCGCGACATTTCCGCCGAGGCGACGTTCAGGAGAACGACCGTCCCCGCCGGAGCCCCCTCATGTCGCCCAAGAAGAAGTTGTCCTCCCTGGACGCCAGGCTGCTCGCAGCCATCGAATCATCGCGAAGGGCGCCAACGTCAATCACCTCGCGACGGATGACGAGGGCGACACCGCGCTCACCCTCACCGTCAACGAGGACGAGCTGTTCAGCACCCCGTCGCCGCGAATCGTGAGCGCGCTGCTGCGCGCGGGGGCCAATCCCAACCAGCCCAATGCCCGAGGCTGGACGCCGCTGCACCTGGCGGCCTGCATCGAGGACGTGGAGCCGCTGGAGGCGCTGCTCGCGGCGCACGCGGACCCGCACCTCGCCAACACCGTGGGCTACTACCCCATCGACCTCGCGACGCGCCGTGGCCACACGAAGGTCATCGAGCGGCTGCTCGCGGCTGGAAGCCCCACGCGGGAACAGGCCGCGCGCAAGCGCATGGACGGCATCTGGAAGCAGATTGGCGACTGGGCCGACAAGCACCACCCGGACCAGGCCTCGCGGCTGACGGTCAACCGCCCCGCCACGCCCGAGCGGATCGCCGCGCTGGAGAAGCAGGTCGGCAGGGCGCTGCCCTCGGACTTCCGCGCGTTCCTCCAGAAGTTCGGCGGCGGAGCCCCGACGTCCCGAGGTCTGTCCATCTCCGAGTATGACGTGTTGACCACGGAGCAGATCCAGGAGCTGTGGAAGGGCCTGCGGGAGCACGTCGACAATGGCGTCTTCAAGAAGGCCCGGCCCCACGAGCTGTCCAAGGACCAGCGGTTCGTGAAGTGGACGTGGTGGCACCCGGGCTGGGTGCCCTTCGCCTCGGACAGTGGCGGCAACCTCTACTGCGTGGACCTGGAGCCCGAGGAGCACGGCAGCGTCGGGCAGGTGATTCGCTGGGAGATCCACGGCGGTCCCCTGGGCCCGTTCGCCGACTCGATGGAGGACTTCTTCGAGGCGTATCTGCGGAAGCTGGAGAGCGGACGCTACGACGCCAGCGAGCTCGAATGAGCTCGAGGTCCCGGCGTCACCCGCGAGGCACCGGGGCATCGTCGGTGAGCACCTCGCCCGAGAAGCACACCTCGAGCCCGCCGTACTCCGACCGGCTCAGCGTCAGGGTCCAGCCGTGGGCCTGGGCCACGTCGTGGGCGATGTGCAGCCCGAGCCCCTGCCCCTCCGGCGCGCGCGTGCGGGCCGCGTTGCCACGGGCGCCCCGGGCGAGCAGCCGCGCGCGCTCGTCCTCGGGGATGCCGGGCCCGTCGTCGAGGACGCGCAGGTGGAAGCGACCTTCGCGGGTGCTCTCCAGCACCACCGCCACGTGGCCGTCCGCGCGGCCGTGGCGCACGCCATTGCCCACGACGTTGCTCACGGCCTGCTCGATGAGCGTCACGTCGCCGAGCACTCGCACGGGCACGGCGGGAACGCCGCTCTCCAGGGAGATGCGCTGCTGCCGGGCGATGGGTTGGTGACGACCGAGGACCCGGCCCACGACGTCATTGAGGTCCACGGGGACGCGCTGGACGTGGGGCGCTCCGGCCTCCAGCCGCGTCGCCGCCGCGAGGTTGTGGACGAGGGAGGTCAGATAGTGGGCCTCGCTCATCGCGGAGGCCACCGCTGTCGCGGACACGGGCTCGCCGCGCGACACGCGCTGCTGCATCGCGGACAGGTTGCCCTGCAACACCGTGAGCGGCGTCATCACGTCATGCGTGGTGTTGGCCAGGAAGTCACGCAGGCCCTGCTCACGCGCCTCCTGGTGCGCCATCCGCGCTTGGATCTCCGCGCGAGCCTCCTGGAAGGCGCGCGCCAGGTCGGCGATCTCATCCTGTCCGCGCACGGCCACCGGCTGCGCGTAGCCGCTGCGGGCCGAGGCGCGCACGTCCTCGGTGAGCATGCGGATCCTCCGGACCACGGGGCCCAGCGCGAGCACCACCGAGGCCACGACGGTGGAGACCAGCAGGCTCCAATCCTTGAGCGGAGGCAGGGAGAGCACGGAGGGAGGCGGCGGCTCCTCCCGGCGCGCGAGGATGAAGGCACACGGTCCACCCTCCCACGGCATGCGCAGCAGCACTTCGAGCATGCGCCGTCCGTCCTGCTCGAAGCGGCGCACCACCGTCCCGTCACTCGCCGCGACCCGCATGTCCTCCGACAACACGGGGGCCCTCGGATTGCGGGAGACGAATTGGGCGTCGTAGGGGAAGTGCTCGACTCGCGCGGGTGCACGTCCGCCATCACCGTCCGCCGGAGGCGGAGGACGCCCGTTGTCGAAGAGAGACGGACCGAGGTCATTCGCCGTGGCCGCGCCAGAGCGCCCGCGGCCGTCTGGAGCATCCGCGAAGGCGAGAGGCTCCGCCCCAGCGCCGCCACGAGCCCCGCCCGGACGTGGCGGGTGCCCCTCCGCGCCTTCATCCTGCCTACGCGGTGGGGATGTTCGGACAGCCTCGGCACCCAGCCCGCCCTCGCGCGCCGGGCGCAGCTCCGCGCCTCCATCTCGCGAACGCGGTGGGGGAGGTCGGACAGCCTCGGCACCCAGCCCGCCCTCGCGCGCCGGGCGCAGCTCCGCGCCTTCATCTCGCGAACGCGGTGGGGGTGGTCGGACAGCCTCGGCACCCAGCCCGCCCTGTCGTGGCGGGCGCCGCTCCGCCCCCTCATCAAGCGGACGCGGTGGTGGCGGACGCCCATCCTCCTCACGCCGAGGCGGCGGCGCTCCTCGCTCCGAGGGACGCGGGCGCCACGTCTCGGGCGACGCCTCGCAGCGCGAGCGCTCCACCTGCACCCGCGCCAGCGTGGCGGCCTCGAGCACCTCCTCCTGCGAGCGCTCCCGCAGGGACTTCTGGAAGTACGCCATCGCCACCACGACCGGCAGCGCCGCCGCCATCGCCGTGAGCGCCAGGCGCAAGCGCAGCTTCACGCGCCCTCCCCCGCGACCAGCCGGTACCCCACACCCCACACCGTCTCCACGCACTGCGCCGGCGCCAACTTCCTGCGCAGCCGCGACACATGCACGTCCAGCGTCCGCTCCGTCCCCTCGCGCTCCGGGTCCAACACGTGCTCCACCAGCCACTGCCGCGTCACCGCCTCACGACGCCTGCGCGCCAGCGCCGCCAGCACGTCGAACTCCACCCGCGTCAACTCCACGACGCGCCCCTCCACGCGCACCTCGCGCCCCAGGAAGTCCACGCGCAGCGGCCCCAGCTCCAGCACCGACTCCGGCTTCTGCAACACCGGCCGGCGCAGCCGCGCGCGCACCCGCTCGATGAGCTCCTCCGGCCAGAACGGCTTCGTCAGGTAGTCATCCGCGCCCAGCTTCAGCGCCCGCACCTTGTCCAGCGTGTCGTTGCGCGCGCTCAGGATGAGCACCGGCACCTCCGAGAACCCCCGGAGCGCCTTGAGCATGTCCAGCCCGTACGTCCCCGGCAGCATCAGGTCCAGCACCACCAGCCCCACGTCGGGGAGCTCGCCGGGCAGCAGCAGCCGCCCCTCCGTCCACCACTCCGCCTCGAACCCCGCGCCCTTCAGGTGCTCGACGATCTGCGCGCCCAGCCGGGCGTCGTCCTCCACCAGCAGGATTCGCTCCCCCATCTCCCGCTCGCCTCCTCTCCCTCCCGGTCACCACGGTGCCGTCACGAATGGATGAATGAAGGCCGACCGTACCCGCAGGTTCTTAAGACTCCCTTAACGTGAGGCGCGAGGCCTCAACCGCCCCGCCCGAGCACGTCGGCGAGCTTCTCCAGCGCCAGCCGCGCCCGCGTCTTCACCGTGCCCAACGGATGCCCGGTGCGCTCGGCGATCTCACGCTGCGACAGCCCCTCGAAGTAGGCCAGCTCCACCACCTCCCGCTGCTCGGGAGGCAGGGTCCGGATCGCCGCGCGCACCCTCACCCGGTCCTGCCCCATGCCCAACGCGTCGTCCGGGGCCAGTGGCGTGGCGCTCGTCGGAGGCGGATGGTGCACCACGCCCTCCGCCACGCGCGCCGCGGTGCCCAGCGAGCGCAGCCGGTCAATGGCGCGCGTGCGAGCGATGGTCGTCACCCACGTCTCCAGCCCCCCGCGCTCCGGGTCGAAGTCGCGCGCGCGCCGCCACACCTCCAGGAATGCCTCCTGGAGCACCTCCTCCGCGTCCGCGCGGGAGGGCAGCAGGCGAAGACACGCCGCGAACGCCCGAGAGGCGCAGCGCCCATACACGTCCCGCATGGCGCAGGCGCTGCCCAAGGCCACCTGCTGGAGCAGGGCCCTGTCGGCCGCCGGGTCGCTCGCCCGCTGAGCAGTGGGTGAAGGAAGCGCCATGCCTTTCCCGGATACCGCAACCCGAGGTGCGGATCCCAGCTTCAAGTATGGGCAGCCGGGCACTCAGCCCCTTCGAGTCCACCGGGTGGGCGTCCTCGCCCCCCATCCCTAACGTTCACGAGCCAACGCGGCCGACGCGCCAGTCGTCCTTCATCAACGCACCCCGCGACACGCCGCCCGGCTTCACCCAACCTCAGACCTATAAGGGCCGCGAGCCGATATGAAAGAGCGAATCGGGAGCGTGTTCATCGAGGGAGTCCAGCCGCAGCTCGACGGAGGCCGTCACGCCGTCAAGCGCATCGCCGGGGACAGCCTCACCGTCCGCGCCGACATCTTCAAGGAGGGCCATGACGTCCTCGTCGCCGTCGTCCGCTGGCGCCAGGTCTCCCCTCAACAGGAGCAGACCGACTGGGGCGAGGTCCCCATGCGCCCCCTCGGCAACGACGCCTGGGAGGCCGAGTTCCCCCTGGCTCGCAATGGCCGCTACGAGTACACGATTGAAGCCTGGCCAGATCTCTTCCGGACGTGGACCTCCGAGCTGAAGCGCAAGGTGGACGCGGGCCGGGACGTGAAGAGCGAGCTGTTGGAGGGCGCCGCGTTGCTGGAGGGCGCCGCCGCGCGCGCGAAGCCGGTGGACGCGGACGACGCGCGGGTGCTCACCGAGGCCGCCGTGCGCCTGCGCCAGCCCGCGAGCCCGGACCTCATCGCGGTGGCGCTCGCGCCGGAGCTGGCCACGGTGGCGTCGACCTACCCCGACCGGACGCTGGCCAGGCGCCACGAGCCGATGCTCCAGGTCTTCGCGGACCGGGAGAAGGCGCGCTTCGGGGCCTGGTACGAGTTCTTCCCGCGCTCGGCCAGGCGCGACGGCCGCACACACGCGACGTTCCAGGACGCGGAAGCCTGGCTGCCGTACATCCAGAAGCTGGGCTTCGACGTGGTGTACCTGCCGCCCATCCACCCCATTGGCCGCACCGCGCGCAAGGGGAAGAACAACAGCCTCAAGGCGGGCCCGGACGACGTGGGCAGCCCGTGGGCCATCGGCGCCGCGGAGGGCGGCCACAAGGCGGTGCACCCCAGCCTGGGCACGCTCGCGGACTTCCGTCACTTCCTGCAGGCCGCGCAGTCTCACGGCATCGAGGTGGCGCTGGACCTGGCCTACCAGTGCTCGCCGGACCACCCGTACGTGAAGGAGCATCCGGAGTGGTTCCAGCGCCGCCCGGACGGCACCATCAAGACGGCGGAGAACCCGCCCAAGCGCTACGAGGACATCGTCAACTTCGACTGGATGGGCCCCGCGCGCGAGTCGCTCTGGGTGGAGCTGGAGTCCGTCGTCCTCCACTGGGTGCAGCAGGGCGTGCGGACCTTCCGCGTGGACAACCCCCACACCAAGCCCATCCAGTTCTGGGAGTGGCTCATCCGCCGCGTGCAGGACCGCCACCCCGACGTGCTCTTCCTGTCGGAGGCCTTCACCCGCCCCAAGGTGATGAAGGCCCTGGGCAAGGTGGGCTTCACCCAGTCGTACACGTACTTCACCTGGCGCAACTTCAAGGGCGAGCTGCAGGACTACCTGGAGGAGCTCACCCGCCCGCCCGTGTCCGACTTCTTCCGCGGCAACCTGTGGCCCAACACGCCGGACATCCTGCCAGAACTGTTGCAGAACGCGGGGCCCGGTGCGTTCCGCCTGCGCGCGGCGCTTGCCGCCACGCTCTCCTCGGTCTACGGGATGTATTGCGGCTTCGAGCTGTGCGAAGGCCGCCCGCTGCCCGGCAAGGAGGAGTATCTGGACTCGGAGAAGTACCAGCTCGTCGCGTGGGACCTGGACCGGCCCGGCAACATCCGGGACTGGATAACGAAGCTCAACTCGGCGCGGCGCACCCAGCCCGCGCTGCACACGTACGACACGCTGCGCTTCTTCGACTCCGACAACGAGCGGGTCCTCTTCTACGGCAAGCGCACCAAGGACGGCACCAGCACGGTGCTGTGCGCGGTGAGCCTGGACCCGTACGCCGCCCAGGAGGCGCTCTTGCGGCTCCCCCTGGACTGGCTGGGCGCGCAGCCCGACGAGACGTATCAGGTGCACGAACTGATGACGGACCAGCGCTCGTTGTGGCAGGGCTCCGACGTCCAGGTGCGCCTGACACCCGAGCAGCCCGCGGCCGTCTGGGCCGTGTACCGCTTCCGTCGCACCGAGCACGCGTTCGACTACTACGAGTGACACCCTGAGAGGCGTATGGAACTGGATCCCCTCTGGTACAAGAAGGCCCTCATCTACGAGCTGCATCTAAGAGCGTTCCACGACTCCAACGGCGACGGCCACGGGGACATCCCGGGCCTCATCGAGAAGCTGCCCTACCTCCAGGACCTGGGGGTCGACTGTCTGTGGATCCTCCCGCACTACCCCTCCCCCCTGCGCGATGACGGCTACGACATCGCGGACTTCTACGGCGTGCATCCGGACTACGGCACGCTCGCGGACTTCCAGCGCATGGTGGACGAGGCGCACAAGCGCGGCATCCGCATCATCACCGAGCTGGTCGTCAACCACACCAGCGACCAGCACCCCTGGTTCCAGGAGGCCCGGAGCGATCCGAAGAGCCCCAAGCGCGACTGGTACGTCTGGAGCGACACCGAGGACAAGTACAAGGGCGCGCGCATCATCTTCACCGACACGGAGCGCTCCAACTGGACGTGGGACCCGGTGGCCAAGCAGTACTTCTGGCACCGCTTCTTCAGCCACCAGCCGGACCTGAACTACGACAACCCCCAGGTGCAGGAAGCCATGCTGGACATCATGCGCTTCTGGCTGAACATGGGCGTGGACGGCTTCCGGTGCGACGCTGTGCCCTACCTCTTCGAGCGCGAGGGCACCAACTGCGAGAACCTCCCGGAGACGCACGCCTTCCTCAAGCGCCTGCGCAAGACGATTGATTCGGAGTACCCGGGGAAGATGCTGCTCGCGGAGGCCAACCAGTGGCCCGCCGACGTGCGCGTCTATTTCGGCGAGGGCGACGAGTTCAACATGGGCTTCCACTTCCCGGTGATGCCGCGCCTGTTCATGGGCGTGCGCCGGGAGGACCGCACCCCCATCGTCGAAATCATGCAGCAGACGCCGGACATCCCGGAGTCGTGTCAGTGGGCCATCTTCCTGCGCAACCACGACGAGCTGACGCTGGAGATGGTGACGGACGAGGACCGGGACTACATGTACCGGGAGTACGCCACCGACCCGCGCATGCGCATCAACCTGGGCATCCGCCGCAGGCTCGCGCCGCTGATGGACAACGGCCGCCGGCGCATCGAGCTGATGCACAGCCTGCTGTTCACCCTGCCCGGCACGCCGGTGATGTACTACGGCGACGAGATCGGCATGGGGGACAACATCTACCTGGGCGACCGCAACGGCGTGCGCACGCCCATGCAGTGGACGGGAGACCGCAACGCGGGCTTCAGCCGGGCGGACTACGCCCGCCTCTACGCGCCCGTCATCGCGGACCCCGTCTACGGCTATCAGTCCATCAACGTCGAATCGCAGGAGCGCGTGAAGTCCAGCCTCCTGCATTGGGTGAAGCGGATGATCCGCATCCGCCAGCGCTACCCGGTGTTCTCGCTGGGGAAGCTGCGGTTCATCTCCCTGGAAAACCGCAAGGTGCTGGCGTTCGTGCGGGAATGGGAGGGCCAGACGGTGCTCGTGGTGTGCAACCTGTCGCGCTTCTCGCAGCCAGCGGTGCTGGACCTGCGCGAGTGGCAGGGCATGGTGCCCGTGGAGTTGATTGGCGACACACCGTTCCCGCGTATCAGTGACCTGCCCTATCAGCTGTCGATGGGGCCCTTCATGTTCCTGTGGTTTCGGCTGGACCAGCCGGTGCCCGGAGGGAGCCGAGCATGACGACCTTGGACCTGACGAAACTGCCCGAACACCTCAAGAGCCAGCGCTGGTTCTCCGGCAAGGCGTGGCCCATCAAGCACGTCAGCGTGGTGGACCACGCCAACCTGGACGCCACCCCCTGCGACCTGTCGCTCGCCGTGGTGGAGGTCGTCTACGAGCTGGGTCAGCCGGAGCGCTATCTGCTGCCGGTGAAGCCGTCGACGGACGGCATCAAGGACGCGCTCGAGGACGACGGGTGCCTGCGCGCGCTGTTCGACCTCATCCGCGACGGCGCGCAGATTCCCTCCGCCTCCGGCCGCGTGGTGGGCGAGTGGATTGGCGGCCCCGAGGGCCTGCTGGGCCTGCCCTCCCCCCTCCCCGTGCGGCGGCTGCTGGTGGAGCAGAGCAACACGTCGGTGGTGCTCGGTGAGAAGGTCATCGTGAAGATCATCCGCAAGCTCGAGGCGGGCGTGAATCCCGAGTACGAGGTGGGGCGCTTCCTCGCCACGCGCACCTCGTTCCGCGCCACGCCCGTGCTCCTGGGCGCGCTGCGACTGGAGGGCGCCGCCGGGGCCACGCTCGCGCTGGTGCACCGGTTCGTGCCCGACTCGGTGGACGGCTGGAAGTACACGCTGGAGAGGATGCGCCAGGCGCGGCCGGTGGGCGACCGGTTCCTGAGCGAGATGGAGGAGCTGGGGGCGCGGCTGGGAGACCTGCACCAGGCCTTCGGCTCGGCGCCGCAGGACGACACGGCGTTCGCGCCGGAGCCGCTGCTCCAGGAGGACCTGCAGCGCTGGAGCGCGTCCATCGTGGGCGAGCTGGGCGTGACGCTGGCGGAGGCCGGCCGGCTGCATGCGGACCTGGAGAAGCGGCGGGAGCGGCTCATCGAGCACGCGAAGCGGCTCGCGCAGGTGACGCCGTCCGGGCAGAAGATCCGCATCCATGGAGATCTGCACCTGGGTCAGGTGCTGCGGGCCAATGACCAGTGGCTCATCTTCGACTTCGAGGGGGAGCCGGCGCGCAGCTTCACGTCCAGGCGGGAGAAGTACAGCCCGCTGCGCGACGTGGCGGGGATGATCCGCTCGTTCGACTACGCGGAGGCCACGGTGGCGCTCGAGGGTGGGACGCCTCGGGGACGGGTGGGCCCCAGCCGCGATGCCTTCCTGTCGGGCTATCGCAAGGCGACCCAGGGAGCGGCCTTCCTGCCCTCGGACGACGCGGCATTCGACACGATGTTGCGCGCGTTCGAGCTGGAGAAGCTCCTGTACGAAGTGAGGTATGAGATGGCGAACCGGCCCGACTGGGTGCGCATCCCCGTCGAGGCCCTCATGCGGATGGAGGAAGGCCAGTGAGGAAGCCCGCGGACAAGGCGCAGGTCGACGCGGAGTTGCAGCGCGTGGTGGAGCTGCGGCACCCGGAGCCCCACTCCGTGCTCGGCATCCATCCGGACGGTGACGGCGTGGTGATTCGCGCCTTCCGTCCGGAGGCCGTGGCCATCCACGTGCTCCCGGAGTTCGGCGGGCGCGTGCCGATGAGCCACCGGCTGGGCGGCGTCTTCGAGGCGCGCGTGAACGGTCGCGACAAGACCTTCGGCTACCTGCTGGAGGTGGAGTACCCCGGCAAGCGTGTCTTCACGCTGAGAGACCCCTACAGCTTCCTGCCCACGCTCGGGGAGATGGACCTGTACTACGCGGGCGAGGGGCGCCACGAGCGGCTCTGGGAGCGGATGGGCGCGCACCTGAGCCACCACAACGGCACGCGGGGCGTGGCCTTCGCGGTGTGGGCGCCCACGGCCGCGGGCGTGTCCGTGGTGGGCGACTTCAACAGCTGGGACGGGCGGCTGCACGCCATGCGGCGCATGGGGGCCTCCGGCATCTGGGAGCTGTTCGTCCCCGAGGTGGGCGAAGGCGCGCGCTACAAGTTCGAGATCCGTCCGGGCCAGGGTGGGCCCCGGGTGTTGAAGTCGGACCCGTTCGCGTTCCGCACGGAGGTGCCTCCGGCGACGGCGTCGGTGGTGCACGACCTGGGGCGGTACGACTGGGGGGACACGCCGTGGTTGGAGACGCGCGCGAAGCACGAGGACGTCGCGCACCAGCCGTGGAGCGTCTACGAGGTGCACCTGGGGAGCTGGCGCCGCGTGGTCGAGGATGGGGACCGGCCGATGACGTACCGGGAGCTGGCGCCCGCGCTGGCGGAGTACGTGAAGTACATGGGCTTCACCCACGTGGAGCTGTTGCCCGTGTCGGAGCATCCGTACGGTGGCTCGTGGGGGTATCAGGTCAGCGGCTACTACGCGCCCACGGCGCGCTTCGGACATCCGGATGACTTCCGGTTCCTGGTGGACCACCTGCACCAGGAGGGCATCGGCGTCATCGTGGACTGGGTGCCGGGGCACTTCCCCCGGGACGCGCATGCCCTGGGCGAGTTCGACGGCACCGCGTTGTACGAGCACGCGGACCCTCGCAAGGGCGCGCAGCCGGATTGGGGGACGCTGGTCTTCAACTTCGGCCGCAACGAGGTGCGCAACTTCCTCATCGCGAACGCGCTGTTCTGGATCGAGGAGTACCACATCGACGGACTGCGCGTGGACGCGGTGGCGTCGATGCTCTACCTCGACTACAGCCGCAAGCAGGGCGAGTGGATTCCCAATCGCTGGGGCGGCCGCGAGAACGAGGAGGCCATCCAGTTCCTGCGCGAGCTCAACGACACCGTGCGCCGCAAGCACCCCGGCGTGGTGGTCATCGCCGAGGAGTCCACGGCGTGGCCCAAGGTCTCCGCGCCGACGAGCGAGGGCGGCCTGGGCTTCCACTTCAAGTGGAACATGGGGTGGATGCACGACACGCTGTCGTACTTCTCGAAGGACCCCATCTACCGGCAGTACCACCACAACCAGCTGACGTTCGGGCTGCTGTATGCGTTCAGCGAGCACTTCATGTTGCCGCTGAGCCATGACGAGGTGGTGCACGGCAAGGGCAGCCTGTACGGGCGCATGCCGGGAGACCCTTGGCAGAAGCGGGCGAACCTGCGCGCGCTGTTCGCGTGGATGTGGGCGCACCCCGGCAAGAAGCTGCTCTTCATGGGTGGAGAGTTCGGCCAGCCGGCGGAGTGGAACCACGACAAGAGCCTGGACTGGCACCTGACGCAGGACCCGGGGCACGGCGGCATCATGCGCCTGGTGGCGACGCTGAACCGCGTGTACCGGGAGCTGCCGGCGCTGCACGACGCGGACAGCGAGCCGGTGGGGTTCCAGTGGCTGCAGCCGGACTCGGCGGCGTCGAACGTGCTGGCGTTCGTGCGGCGCTCACGGCAGCCGGGGCGCCACGTGGTGTGCGTGGCGAACCTGTCGCCCGCGGTGCGCGAGAACTACCGCGTGGGCTTCCCGCTGCACACGAGCTACGCGGAGGTGGTCAACTCCGACGCTGGCGAGTTCGGCGGCTCCAACGTGGGGAACCTGGGACAGCTCCACACGGAGCCCACGCCCTGGGATGGACAGCCGGCGTCCGCGCTGCTCACCCTGCCCCCGTTGTCCGTGCTGTGGTTCACGCCGGGCTGAGACTTCCGTGGGCGGCATCGAGGATGCGCCGCCCACTCGATGTCTGTCTATTCGACAAATCAATCACAAACACACAATGACTGTGAGTGATTTGTCACGCCCGAAAAACCACTAAACATCAGAGCATGTAGGCATTGCCCTCCTTTCGAGCCGCGTCGGACCCTCGAAAAACCACTAAACATCAGAGCATGTAGGCATTGCCCTCGAAACGAGCCGATTTCCAGGCCGCGCCGAGACACTGATAAAGCGTGCATGTAGGCACGGCGATCAGGATCGCTGGTGATCGCGAGCAGGGCCGCGCGATCGCCAGCGGTAGGCGTGGAAGACCTACCTGTACTGAGGCGCAGTGGGTCTCAGTTCCGAATGAATTCAAGGGGATGCCGCCCAATGCGTGGGAATTGCTGAACAAATCGAGCAGGCGCTGTTGCTTAAAGAGCCTGTCTTTTTGTTCATGTAGGCGCGGCGACTCTGATCCACGGGTGATCCAGCTCAGTCCGGCAGGAGGGGCGAGCCATCCGCGAGCCCGTCGAACTTCGGGTTGAAAACAAACCTACCAAACGTAAGTTACTAAAGGTACGCAACGGTCCATCGCTGGCCGTCGCCGGGAGCTTTCGCCATGCATGCCCTCATCGTCGTCGCGCATCCGGAAGAGAAGTCGCTCACGCAAGGCATCGCCGCCCGGATAGGGGCTGGGGTGGAGGGTGCGGGGCATACGTTCGAGCTCGCGGACCTGTCGGCGGAGGGGTTCGATCCGCGGTTCAGCGAGGCGGACCTGGCGGTGCATCGCAGACAGGAGACGCCGCCGCGGGATGTCCTGGTCGAGCAGGCGCGGATCGATCGCTCGGACACGTTGGTGTTGGTCTATCCGGTGTATTGGTGGTCGATGCCGGCGTTGTTGAAGGGGTGGATCGACCGGGTGTTCTCGAACGGGTGGGCGTTCGACTTCGGGTTGGAGACGGGGTTGGAGAAGAAGCTGCGGCACCTGAAGGTGCATCTGGTCGCCATCGCGGGCGCGGACCTGCGGACCTATACGCGGCACGGGTACTTCGGGGCGATGAAGACGCAGATCGACCACGGCATCTTCGACTACTGCGGAGCGAAGGTCGTCACCTCGGAGCTGTGGGTCGACTCGGAGACCCATGACCCCAAGGTGCACCTGGAGACCGCGCATGCGCTGGGGAAGAAGCTCTTCGGCGTCACGGCTCAGGCACGCGGCGCGGATGCCGCCTGAAGGAGCGTGAGTCGATAGCGGCCCCTCGAACCGGCAAAGAGTCAGGCGGAAGACGATTTCAGCCCCAGCTGGTATTCCATGACCTCCGGCGACGATGCGCGCTCTCGCTTGGGGAGCCGACGCCAAGAGGACTCTGGATGCTGCCACGATGGTCGATTCCCCTACTCCTCGTGCTGTTGTCGGGATGCAGCGGCACCACGAGGTCCGTGCGGCTACAAACCTGCTCACGGTTCCCGAACCCTTCTCGAAGGGTGTGGCCACGGTGATGACCGCCGCCCTCATTGCCTACGTGGGGCTCGATACGTTCTGGAGCATGGGTGTCCGTTTTGGACGAAAAGCTGAGCAGGCTCGGACGCTTGCGCGGAGAAGCGCGGGCGTGCACTAACGCTTGGACATGAATGGGACGAATAGAGAGCTGACAGGCGCGGAGGTGCGCGAGCTGTTCGAGGCAGTGCTGCCTGACGCGGAGATAGAAGCGTTTGCGGAGGAGCTCGGAGTGGTGAAGCGCCAACGCAAGCTGGACGTGGTGACGTTCACTCGGGCGGCGGTCATCTCGGCGAACACGCCGAGCGGAGGGATGCAGGCGGACGCGTTGCGTGCCTATAGCGAGTCTGGCGCTCCGCGGGTGGCGCGGTCCAGCTTCTACCAGCGCTTCGACGAATCCTTCGAGAGGCTGATGGGCAGGCTCGCGGAGCGGGCGATGGAGCTCGCCCGGTTGGAGAAGGTGGACTTGCCGGGGATTCTGGGGGGTGTGAAGGACTGGCGCATCGTGGACTCGTCCACGGTGAAGGTGCGTGATGCGCTGAAGGCCGACTTGCCGGGGACGGGCGACTACGCCGCGCTGAAGGTGCACCAGACTGAAGTGGACCCCGTTTTTTGGACCACCCCCATCTTTGCGTTTTGAGCCGACTCCCACGTAGGAGAACGGCCATGAAGCAGAGGAACAAGAAGCGGTTCGACCCGGAGTTCAAGGCCCGCGTGGCG
>NZ_SRLW01000251.1:0-14572 GCF_006518215.1 Myxococcus sp. AB025B | reverse complement strand
GCACGCCGCCAGCGTTCGTTCTGAGCCAGGATCAAACTCTCCAATTTTTATTTTGAAGGTTGAACCGGCGTCAGCTGAGGCCCGGCTAAGGAACCTCAACTCGCTGATTCACTACAGGCCCTGCCGGTATGCGCTTCTCAGCGCTCCCTGACTGGGGCCTTCTCAAAGATTGACTGCGGTTTCCGCAATCCTTCTCTTCTTCTTGGGCTTGCTATTTGGTTTTCAAAGACCGAGTCGCTTGTCTCCACCGCGACTTCTTGCTACCCTGCGTCCGCCTTCGACTTCTTTCCGGCGTCAGCGGGGCGTCCCTTCTATTTCATCTTCGCGTCCGCTGTCAATCACCCAGTTTCAGCTTTCTTCTTTGCTGCTCTCCCGAAGTCCCCAGCGCCGCCCAGTGGCTTCCGCTGCTTTCTTCCGGAGGGGCGCGGCTTCTACCTCTTCACCGCGTCCCGGATCAACCTATTTGGTCAGATCCGTTTGATTCTTTTCGTCCGTCCCGGTGGCCTGCTGCGTTCACCGGTCCGTCGAGGGGCGCGGCTTCTACCTCTTCGCCGCGTTCCAGGTCAACAACCTTCGTCGACCTTTTTCTTCCCCCGCTGTTCGCTTCCCCAGGGCCGGAGCACCAAGGCGACGAGCAGGGGTCCAGTTACTACCTCGTCACATCCCGTCCGTCAAATACCGGATGATCCACCCGGCGGATTTTCCGGTCCGGTCCATTCGGGGAACCCGGGAGGCCCTTGCGCCCCATCCCCGAATCGTCCGGCTCGTCGCTCCGGCTGCCCCTCGACGGGTCAGCTCTCCTTCTGACGGGCCTTCGACTTCTGGAGCTTCTTCATCTTGTCCAGGATGAGGGTGCGCTTGAGCGAGGACAGATGGTCCACGAAGACGTGGCCATCCAGGTGGTCGATTTCGTGCTGGAGGATGTGGGCGATGCGGCCCTCCGCCTCCAGCTCGTGCCACGCCCCCGTCCGGTCCTGGTAGCGGACCTTGACCTTGTGGAAGCGTGGGCACTTCTCCCACTCCCGGGGAACCGAGAGGCACCCCTCCTCCAGCTTCACGGGCTCCTTCTTCTCCAGCACCTGGGGATTGACGATTTCGAAGGACGTCCCGTCCTCCCGCCCCACCAGCGCCACCCGAAGAGGCTCGCCCACCTGGTTGGCGGCAATGCCGATGCCCTCGGCTTCCTTCATGGACTCGGCCATCTGCTCCAGGAGCGTCTGGAGGGCGGGGCCGAAGTCCGTCACGGGCTTCGTGGGAGAGGTCAGGACCTTGTTGGGCCAGATAACGATTTCGCGAGCCATGGGCGCAATCTGCCATGGGCGCCCCACCTTCGCCGCGCCATTCCGCAGGTCCCTGGAATGGTGGACCCTGGCCAGGCCCCAGCGCCCCATCCGTCGGGTCACCCGCCCCGTCGGAGGCCCGCCTCCCAGCGCGGAGTGCCCCAGGTCTGCTAGACCTCGGCGCCATGCACCCGCACGCTCAGCTCCTCAACGACTTCTACTCGGCGTTCCAGCGCCGCGACGCCCAGGCCATGAACGCCTGCTACCACCCGGATGTGGAATTCACCGATGAGGTCTTCGTCGGACTGCGCCACGCGGGCACCACGTCCATGTGGAGCATGCTCTGCGAGCGGGGCAAGGACCTGGAGCTCACCTTCCGCGACATCCAGGCCGATGACCGCTCCGGCCGCGCCCACTGGGACGCGAACTACACCTTCTCCACCACCGGCCGGAAGGTCCTCAACCGCATCGACGCGGAGTTCGAGTTCCGCGACGGCAAGATTGTCCGCCACCGCGACCGCTTCGACTTCTGGGCCTGGTCACGCCAGGCGCTCGGCCCCGCGGGCCTGGTGCTCGGATGGACGCCCCTCCTGCGAAACCAGGTCCGCGCCCAGGCCCGGAAGACGCTCGACAAGTACATGCGCGAGCGGGGCACCGCCGCTCCCTGAGCAGTCCGCCTCCCCGCGCAGGCGCGCCGCTCGACTCAGGGCGCGCCTCGCACCGCCGGTGACCGCAGGGGCGTGACGTCGGGCGCCACCCAGGCTGTCCTCGCCTCGGCGGAGTCGAGCGTCTGCTTCTGGTAGTGCCTTGCCAGCAGCTTCGCGTCCATCAAGTGGGGATGCGCCTCCAGCAGTTGCTCGAACGACCGGGCCCCGGGGGTGTACTCCATCGCGACGTGGACCAGCTCCATCCAGGCCCGGGTGAGCGTCTCGTGGTACTTGCCCGTGGCTCCAAGCGCGGCCGCGTAGTTCTGGATGAGCGCTCGCACCCGCCGCAGCCCACCGTCGAAGCCCTGCTCCTCGCGCAGGCAGCACCAGGCCAGCCTCAGGTGCTCGCGGTGTCCGAAACGCTCGCCCGGGTACGTGGCCGAGGCCACCGCCGCCACGAAGGCCGCGTCCTCCAGCAGGTTCCAATCCTCGCTCATGTCGACCGGGTCCTCGTCCGCCTTCGCTTCGGGCTCTCGGACGGATGCACCTCCTGGTCCACCTCGGCGATGGCCTCGAGCCCCGTCCGCAAGCTCTCCACGTCCTCTTCTCCCAGTTGCCCCAGCACCACCGCCTCCAAGGTCTCCAGGCGCCGGTGCACCCGCGTGGCCAACGTCCGCCCCGGCCCCGTCAGGGAGACCTGGAACGAGCGCCGGTCCTCCGGCCGCGCCTCCCGCTTCACCAGCCGCTTCGCCTCCAACCGGTCCATGTAGCTGGTCAGCGTGGAGCGCTTGTGGCCGAAGGCCGCGTGCAGCTCGCTCAACGACGTGTCCCCCGCCTCCAGCAGGTACGCCAGCAGGTGGGCCTCCCCCTGCGAGAGCCCCAGCGGCGGCGCCGCCCCCTCCAGGAACAGGCCGATGCGATGCGTGGCCCGGTGCACCTCGAGAACGAATCTGAGCCGCTTCATGATGCTCGCGCAACAATCATTCCGGTTTCGGAATTTCCGAAATCGGAACGAATGTGCCTCCCGGTCCATGCCGGGGGCCCGTAGAGGGGTACACGGGGTACTCGAGCCGGGACGGCGCTCCCGGGCTCGGGGATCCATCACCGCGGTGGCGACTCACCGCGAGAGGCTCCTCCGTGCTCCAGGCTCAGGGCGTGGGGGCCTTGGCTCCCGCCGCCTTGGGCGGTGGCCCCCGGTAGGCGAGGAGCGTGTAGTAGGAGCCCGTCGCATACCCCGGCAGCTTCTTCGGATTGAACGAGCTGGTGCTCGACACCGTGCCGCCCACGTAGCCCGCGGGCATCTCCACCAGCTTCAGCGCACACCCGGCGAGCACCAGGCCCGCGACGGGGACGTCGTTCGACACCACGTTGCAGGTGCCCGTGGCCGCGAAGGTCCCCTCCGGGAGGACGAAGCGCATGTGGGCCGGCACCTGGTTGCCCGGCACCAACGGGGTGCCCGGGGTGATTCGCAGACAGGCCGTGGCCGTGCCCACGCTCTTCTGCCCCAGGTCCACCCACTTGCCATCCTGCTCGCGAGCGCGCGGCACGTAGATGCCCGCGCCCAGCTTCACCGTCGCCTCGAAGGGCGCGGCCGCGCAGGCCGCCGCATCCGCGGGCTTCGTCGCATCCTCCTGCGTGCGGAACTGGAAGACCTCCGACTCCGCCCGCGCCTCGAACGCACCCGCGAACATCAACACCACCACCGCGTCGTGCCACCGCGCCATCGGCACCTCCGTCGAGAGTCCACCCTCCTCACGGCGCCCGGCCCCTCCCGTCCGGGCGCGCCAAGGACGGCTACTGCCAGGACAGCGTGTACTCGGCGTCGAGCGGCCCCGTCTTCTTGCCGCTCACCCGCACCTGCTTGCCACCGACGGCCTCGATGACCGCCTGGAGCACGCCCTCGTGATAGGCCGGCGTCATGAAGTCGCGCTTCATGGAGAAGACACCACTGGTGTCTCCCGTCCACGTCACGCCACGCTCACCGTAGCTCACCGCCGCCTTGTAGCCCGAGTGCAGGTTGCCCAACATGCGCTTCGGGCTGTTCGACGCCAGCAGGAGCAACGTCTTGCCCGCCGCGGAGGACAGGAAGTCCGTCGTCGCCTGCACGCCCATCCGCCGCAGCGCCGCGTCGAAGCCACCCAGCTTGGGCCCCATCACCTGCGCCGCCGTGAAGGCCAGCCTCAGGTACGCCTCCACCGGGTAGTTGAAGAAATCGACGTACTTCTTTTCTCCCGCAGCGGCGAGGCAACGCTGCACCGCGGCCTCGCCATCGAGCACCCTGACCGCGCCAAGTACGCCATTGAAAAACAGTCCTCGCGCGGTGTCGTCGCGCGTCGCCAACGAGACGCGCTCCTCCAGCTCTCGTGCGAGTTGGGGTTCGAGCACGTCCAACTTCTGAGCCATGTCTGCCATCAAACGGTGTCTCCATGGGGGGAAGGAGGCACCCGAAGTCTACAACCGGATGAGCTGCGCGCCGTAGTGGATGTTCGCGCCAACGGCCGCCACCAACACGATGTCCCCTCCTCCGAGGCGAACCCGCCCGCACGCCAGGTCCTCGGCCAACAGGATGAGCATCCCCGCGGCCGACGTATTGCCATACAAGTCGACATTGCAGGCCACCGCCTCCGTGGGTAGCCCCGCGCGCGCCACGAACGCGTCCATCACCCGCTTGTTCGGTTGATGAAAGTAGTACCGCTTCACCTCACCCTTCAGGTCGGGTCGAGGACTCAACATCGCGTCCAGGCACTTCTGCATGTACTCCGGATAGCTGCGCGCCACGCGGAAGCCATCCACCACGAAGGCCATGTCCGCCGGACGCGAGCGCCCCGGCTGGTAGGGCAGCTTCAACGTCCCGCCGCCCTTGCGGATGACCAGGTCCCCGTGCGCGTTGCCGGAGAACGAGGCGAGGATGCCCGCACCTCCCGGCGCGTCCTCCTTCGTCTGGAGCACCACCGCGCCCGCCCCGTCCCCGAACACGTACATGGACAGATAGCCCTGCAGCGTCTTCGCCCGCCCGGGGCCCGGTGGCAGCTCGTCCTGGTACACTTCCCGGTTCACCAGCGGCGAGGTGAAGGCCGACGCCACCACCGCCACCGTGCGGAAGCGGCCCCCGTCCATCATCTTCTTCACCAGGTCCAACACGTACGTCGTGCCGCCGCAGCCATCGTCCACCAGCAGCGCGAACGCGTCCTCGCGCAGCCCCAGCCGCTGGTGCACCGCCATGGCGTCGTGGTTGAAGTGCGGCGCGTCCGGCGTGCACGTCACCACGAACAGCGCGTCGAGCTGCTTCGCGTCCACGCCCGAGCTCTCGAGCGCCTTGCGCAGCGCCACCTCACACATGTCCGTGTTCGTCGCGGGGTAGAAGTGGCCGTCGTCCTCCGGCGGAGGCACCGCGCGCCCCGTCGCCTCGTCGAAGTCCCACAAGAACCGCCGCTCACGGATGCCCAGCTTCTCCTCGATGCGCTCCGCCGGCCACCCGGGGATGGCCTTCGCGATGCGCGCGTTGCTCACCCGACGCGATGGGACAAATGCTCCGGCACCGACGACACAGACATTGGGTGTCATTTCATGGCCTCGTTTTTTCACAGCCACGCCGGATGGGAGGGATTCCCTGGCCCACTGCATCGAGCAGGATTCACGCCAGATACGAAGCCCTTGAAATGACGGCCTCTCAACCCGGAAGCCGCTTCACTCTTGAAGAGCCTCCTGGAGCCGCGTGCTCCCAACCCGCTGGATTTACATGAGAGACCGTGATGCTTCAGAAATGAAGCATCTTGCTGCGGACCTGAAGCAGCGCCTGCGATACATTGACTTCGGGTGCGGTGCCACTCCACTCGACGCGGCATCCCTGGAGACCAGCCACGCCAGGGTTGCGAGTGATTGCGCACTCCGAGTGCCGAGACATCTTGGACCCATGGCACTGGACACGCCAGGGCCTGCTGGGGTTCCCGTCGGAGGCCTGGGGATTTCCCGGATACTTCCCGGGGCGCGTGGGAGCATGCCAGTGTGCGCCTCCGAAAGGCGTCGCGGGACCGCGCCCCCGGAAGCGGGTGCCCGGTCGACGAATGGGTCGTGCCCTCGCTCGAGACCTTCCCCCGCCGCTGGCAGCCCGTCCTCCGGCTGGTGCTCTTCACGGCCGCGTACGCGCTGGGGGCACGGCTGGGCGCGGTGCTGGCGTTTCCTCCCGAGCACGTCTCCGCCATGTGGCCTCCCAGCGGCGTGGCGCTCGCGGGGCTGCTGCTCACCCGGCACCGCGAGTGGCCCGCGCTCGTGCTGGCCGCCATCCTGGTCGAGCCCTTCGCCGTGGGCGCCTCGCACAGCCCTGTCACCTCCACCGGCTTCGTCATCGCCGCGGGCAACCTGCTGGAGGCCATGGTGGGGGCGCTGCTGCTGCGCCGGGTGGTCCGCTTCCACCCGTCGATGGACCGCGTGCGCGACGTGCTGGGGCTGGTGGGGCTGGGCGCCCTGGGCGCCACCCTGCTCAGCGCGAGCCTGGGCATGAGCATGCTGCTGTCCGCGCAGCGCCTGGCCCCCGCGGACTTCTGGCCCGCGTGGCGCGTGTTCTGGGTGGGCAACGCCATGGGCGTGCTGCTCGTCGCACCCCTGCTGCTCACCTGGACCGCGCGAGGGACCAGCGGCTGGAACCGGCAGCGACGACTGGAGCTGGCGGCGCTCCTGCTGCTGCTCGGCGTGGCCACCCACTGGGTGTTCCGCATGCCGCCGTCGGCCGCGCCTCCGGCCACCTTCCATCCGGTGACGTACCTGACGTTCCCCTTCCTGCTGTGGGCCGCGCTGCGCTTCGAGGCCCGGGGCATCACCATGGCCGCCGCGGTGATGTCCTCGGTGTCCCTGCTGCACACCGCCCTGGGCAACGGCCCGTTCGCCCAGTTCGCGTGGCACAACGACAGCCTCACCTTCCTCCAGTCCTTCCTCGCCGTGGCCAGCGTGTCCGGACTGCTGCTCGCCAGCGCCCTGAGCGAGCGGCGCCGCGCCCAGGAGGAGGTCAGCCACCTCAACCAGGAGCTGCGTCAGTCGCTGCAGACGCTCGCCGCCACCCAGGCCACCCTGGTGCAACGCGAGCGCATGGCCGCGCTCGGCGAGCTGAGCGCCACCGTGGCCCACGAGGTCCGCAATCCGCTGGGCGCCATCTCCAACGCGCTCGCCGCCATCCGACGCCTGACGCCCCAGATGGCCACCGGCCCCACCGGCTCCCTGATGGACATCATGGACGAGGAGGTCGAACGGCTGGCCCTGCTCGTCAATGACCTGCTCGACTTCACCCGCCCCGTCGAGCCCCGGCTGCGCAGCCAGTCACTCGGCCCCGTGGTGGAGGGCGCGCTCGTGGCGTCGCTGCGCTCGGGGGCCTCGGGCATCGACGTGTCGCGAGACCTGGACGAGTCCCTGCCGCCCATCGCGCTCGACGCGCACCTGCTCCACGTGGCGCTCACCAACCTGTTCACCAATGCCGTGCAGGCCATGCCCGCTGGTGGCAGCCTGGTCACCCGCATCGAGACGGATGTGCGCTCGGGCACGCCGCACGCCCGGCTCACCATCTCCGACACCGGTCATGGGATGACGGACGAGCTGCAACAGCGCATCTTCGAGCCGTTCTTCACCACGCGCGCCAGCGGCACCGGGCTGGGGCTCGCCATCGTCCGACGCATCGTCGACGGACACCACGGCGAGGTCATCGTCCACAGCACCGTCGGACAGGGCACCACCTTCACCGTGTGGTTGCCCTATGCCGGGGAGGCTCGCGCCGTGGCTTGAGGGTGCGGCTCTCGGGGCGGTCGACCTCACGCCTCCTGGGTTGCTTCACACGGGCACCGCGCTCGACTGTGCCCGTGCGGACCGCTCGACGCTCAGAACGGGATGTTGTCGTCGTCGTTGGGCGGCGGGACGTCGTCCTGGTAGCCACCACCACCGCGGCCGCCGTAGCTGTCGCCACCACCGCGACCGCCACCATAGCCGCCGCCCTCGTTGCCACCGCCGCCGCCCTGCTGACGCGCCATCTCCGCCTCGATGGCGGAGAGCAGTTGGCGTTCCTTGTCGTGCCAGCGCGACTTGCTCGGGTCGTTCAGCGAACGACGCGCGCCATTCGCGTAGAACTCCAGGTCCTGCATGCTCGCTCCCGCGACGGGCGCACCCTTGCTGCGGCCGTAGTTCGGGAACACCATTCCGTCCCCGCCACCGCCACCCGCGCTCGGCGCAGACCGACGGGGCGCCGCGGAGGCCGCGTCCGGCGTCGAGCCGATGGACAACTCCCCCATCCGCAGCGTGAAGCCTTCCTCGCTCCTGAACGCCGTGCCCACGCGCACCTGCTCCACGCGACCATCGGGGCGCCGCACCGCCACCGTGACTGGATAGCCTTGCTCACTCATGGCGCCCGAATCCCATCCCTCCCCCCAACCTGTCAACGGCG
The DNA here is from genome assembly GCF_006518215.1 of Myxococcus sp. AB025B. Taxonomy (NCBI): domain Bacteria; kingdom Pseudomonadati; phylum Myxococcota; class Myxococcia; order Myxococcales; family Myxococcaceae; genus Myxococcus; species Myxococcus sp. AB025B. Next base: position 6,224 of record NZ_SRLW01000251.1, on the reverse strand, counting down.
GCGAAATCGCCCTGTCCGCCAGCCACATGCCCGCCTGGTGAACGCCCTCCCACCTCCGCGTCCCATGCACCTGCTCGCAGGCTGAACACCCCTCCGCGCGCACCTCGGACGCCATGCTCGCCCCGGGGACCGCAGCCGTTCCGGAGGACCTCGGTCCCACGTCGCCACCGTCCCCGCGGCCGTCACGCGCGCGCCCCCGCTCAGGTTCCGTGGAGACAGGCTCGGGGCGGCGCCCACGTGGAGGGGAGTCCCCCCGGAGTCAGCGCCTCCGCGGGCTCCAAGAACCTCGACACATCGTGCGCCCGGAAGCAGCCGTGCTCGCGCCGACCTGGGGCCACTGGGGCGAGGGCGACGCGTGCGCGCATTCCGCGCTCGGGATATGGGGCGCCCGGCTCGGGCTCATCGCCCTCGCTGCCGCTGACACGCTCGGGACACACGGCTCGCATGGCGGCTCATCCGAAGAGCCGCTCGATGCCGTGAAACAAGGCTCCCCTCTCGAGGAGCCAGGTCACCGGGAGCTTGTGTGGAAGCCGCGAGACGTCCGCGGCGGGACTTCAGACCAGCGACGCCTGCGCGCCCCTGCCGCCCTTCTTGCGACCACGCTTGCCCTTCGCCGGCTGGGCCTCACGCAGCGCCTTGCTCGCCGCACGGCCGCGCGGCAGCTTCACGTCCTGCACCGACTGCGGCTTCGCGTCATCCACCCACGCGGTGGGCCGACGGTCCGTGCGCATCAGGAGCCGCAGCTTCTGGTAGTGCGCCGAGCAGTAGCCCTTGGAACGGCTGGGGCGCTTGCACCCGATGATGGCGCACGAGCGGGAACCCTCCGCCACCCGGGCCCGCGTCGCCGCGCCCTTCGCCGCCACCAGCGGCAGTTCCACCTGCGCCGCCGGCTTGCGACCCGGCTTGCGACCCCGCTTCGCCGCGGGCGCCGGCAACACCGACGACTGCCGCGCCGCCACCGGCCGCACACCGGCGACCGCGCCCAGGCGGCTCGTCAGCGGCGCCAGCCGGAAGGTCACCGAGCGCAGCATGTCCAGGGCCTCGAGGCCCTCTTCCAACCGGCTCACCGCCTGCTGCAAGGGCACGAGCTGCGTCTGCAACTCGCGCCGGAACATCTCTCCAAGCTCATTCGCAATGGACATGTGACGGGAGGATATACGCCGTCCTGGGTTCCCGGCGGGAAATCCGCTGCACGGCACGCGCCAAGCGTCGCCTCCGAGCGGATTTCCGCCTCCGGCCCCTCCAGGAGGTCCTGCGCCGAGCGAAACCCTCCGACTCCAGGGCCTGGTGAAACGTCTGCCTGAAACAGTTTCAACCCTGGGCGCAGGTCAACGGCTCGGGCCGCGGCGTCACCGGGTCCGCCTTGCGCACCGACGTCGGGAGCTCGAACAGCGAGGCCCCCGCCCTGGGGCAGCCCCCCGCCAACGACGCGAGCGCCCACACCAACAACACCGTCAGCACCACCGGGTGACCCACGACACGTGCCTCCTCAGGCTCGGATACCCACCCAGAACGCGGCGGACCGTATTCCTTGGCCTCCTGGGGATACGAACGAGCCTAGCCCAAGGGTCTGACCCGCCCTGGAGGGAGGGGGAGCGAGCGGCCCGGCTCCCCCGCGCGGCCACTCCGGGTGTTAAAGGAGGCCCAACATGACCTTGGCCCCTCCTCCCGTCCGCTTCCGAGGCACCGACTCCTACCTCACCCACGAGGGCCTCCAGGCCGCCGTCAATTGTGCCCTCACGCTCCAGCGCCCCCTGTTGGTCAAGGGCGAGCCGGGCACCGGCAAGACGCTCCTGGCGGAGGCCATCGCCGAGGCCCTGGGACTGAAGCTGCTCACCTGGCACGTCAAGAGCACCACGCGCGCCCAGGACGGCCTGTACATCTACGACACCGTGCAGCGCCTGTATGACTCGCGCTTCGGCGACGGGGACGTGAAGGACATCCGGCGATACATCCGCATGGGCCCTTTGGGCGAGGCCTTCGCGTCCCCCGAGCGCGTCGTGCTGCTCATCGACGAGGTGGACAAGGCGGACCTGGAGTTCCCCAATGACTTGCTCCACGAGCTGGACCGGATGCGTTTCCGCGTCACTGAAACCAACGACGAGGTGGCCGCGAAGCACCGCCCCATCGTGGTGATTACGTCCAACAACGAGAAGGAGCTGCCCGACGCGTTCCTGCGCCGGTGCGTGTTCCACTTCATCGACTTCCCGGACGCGGACCTCATGCGCCGCATCGTCGACGTGCACCACCCGGGGCTCGACGCCGCGCTCGCGGAGCAGGCCCTCAAGGTGTTCTACGAGCTGCGCGCCCTCTCCCGCCTGCGCAAGCGGCCCTCCACCAGCGAGCTCATCGACTGGATCACCGTGCTCAAGGCGCAGGGCGTGACGGACCTGAAGCTGGACGAGCAGCTTCCGTTCCTCGGGGCGCTCCTGAAGAAGGAGCAGGACCTGGTCTCCGTGGCGGAGGCCTTCGGGCGCGGCCGGCGCACGCGCGCCTGAGCCAGGAGACGGCATGTTCCTGCCATTCTTCTACGAGCTGCGGCGACGAGGCGTGAAGGTGGGCGCGCAGGAGGCGCTCGCCCTGGCCGGCGCGCTGAAGGCGGGGCTGCACGACAGCAGCCTCGACGGCTTCTACCACGTGGGCCGCGCGCTCCTCGTCCACTCGGAGACGCAGCTGGATGCGTTCGACCAGGCGTTCCTCGCGCACTTCCAGGGCGTGGAGACCGCGGGCCTGGAGCTGACGCAGGAGCTGATGCAGTGGCTGGAGGACGCGCGCGAGCGGCCCCAGCTCACGCCCGAGGAGCAGGCGCTGCTCGAGGCGCTGGACCCGGAGGAGATCCGCCGCCTGTTCGAGGAGCGCCTGCGCGAACAGAAGGAGCGTCACGACGGCGGCAACCGGTGGATCGGCACCGGCGGGACTTCGCCGTTCGGGAACAATGGCTTCTCGCGCGGCGGCATGCGCGTGGGCGGCAAGGCCGGCGGCAAGCAGGGCATGGCGCTGATGCAGGCGGGGGCGCGCAGGTACGCGGGCTACCGCGATGACCTGGTGCTCGACACGCGGCAGCTGGCCGTGGCGCTGCGCAAGCTGCGCGCGTTCGCTCGCGAGGGCGCGGCCGAGGAGCTGGACGTGGACGAGAGCATCTCCGCCACCGCGCGCAACGCGGGCGAGCTGGAGGTGGTGACGCGGCCCCCGCGCAGGCCCAACACGCGCGTGGTACTGGCGATGGACGTGGGCGGCTCCATGGACCCGTACGCGGCCACCATGAGCCGGCTGTTCTCCGTGGCGAGCCAGGCGACGCACTTCAAGGAACTGCGAACGTATTACTTCCACAACTGCGTCTACGGAAAGCTCTACGCCACGCCGCAGCTCACCGGCGGCATGACGGTGCCGGAGCTGGTGGCGCAGGTGGGAAGACATCACAAGCTCATCATGGTGGGTGATGCCTCCATGGCCCCGTACGAGCTGGGCATCCGCACCGACGCGGAGGGGCGCTACAAGGCGGACGGGCTGGAGGGGCTGACGTGGCTGATGCAGCTGGCCCAGCACTTCGAGCGAAATGTCTGGCTCAACCCCGAGCCCATGGGCGCGTGGCGCACGGGCTCCATCGCCACCATCGCCCGCGTGTTCCCCATGTTCTCCCTCACCGTGGAGGGCCTGGGTGAGGCCGTGGCCCACCTGACACGGGGACGCACGGTGAAGGGCGCGATGGCGCGGCGCTGAAGTCCTCGGAGCCCCAGCAAGGGCCAGAAAATCCAGGGGCTCGTGGACTGCCGGACGGCGAGCGGGCGGGCCTGGTCCTTTCGTGCGGCGCACCGGCGCGAGTTCCGGCATGGTGCGCCCCACGATTCGCCGGAAGCTCGAGGACCTTATGACCACCGATACGCAGGACCTGCTGAGCATCAACACCATCCGCACCCTCGCCATGGATGCGGTCCAGCAAGCCCACTCGGGTCACCCGGGGGCCCCCATGTCCCTGGCCCCCGTCGCCTACCAGCTCTGGCAACAGGAGCTCCGGTACGACCCGTCCCACCCCATCTGGCCGGACCGCGACCGCTTCATCCTCTCCAACGGCCACGCGTCCATGCTCCTGTACGCCCTGCTCCACCTGGCAGGCGTCAAGCGCGTCACCCGCGACTACAAGGTCGAGGACGCCCTCAGCGTCTCGCTCGAGGACATCCAGAAGTTCCGCCAGCTCGACTCGTCCACCCCCGGCCACCCCGAGTACCGGTGGACCAGCGGCGTGGAGACCACGACGGGCCCCCTGGGCCAGGGCGTCGCCAACAGCGTGGGCATGGCCATCGCCAGCCGCTGGATGGGCGAGCACTTCAACAAGCCCGGCTTCGACATGTTCACCCATGACGTCTACGCCATCTGCGGCGACGGAGACCTCATGGAAGGTGTCGCCTCCGAGGCCGCGTCCATCGCCGGCCACCTCAAGCTCGGCAACCTCTGCTGGCTCTACGACTCCAACCACATCTCCATCGACGGCAGCACCGACCTGGCCTTCACCGAGGACGTCGGCAAGCGCTTCGAGGGCTACGGCTGGCGCGTCCTCCACGTCCCCGACGCCAACGATTTGACGGTGCTGGGCGAGGCGCTCCACACCTTCAAGACGCTGCGCAACAACCAGCCCACCCTCATCATCGTCACCACCCAGATTGCCTTCGGCGCCCCCAAGCTCCAGGGGTCCTCCAAGGCCCACGGCGAGCCACTCGGCGACGAGGAGATCAAGGGCACCAAGCGCAACTACGGCTGGCCCGAGGACGCGAAGTTCCTGGTCCCCGACGGCGTGCGCGAGCGCTTCCAGGAGCGCGTGGGCGCCCGCGGCAAGCAGCTGCGCGAGGCGTGGGACGCGCGCTTCGTCGAGTACCAGAAGCAGTTCCCCGAGCTCGCCGATGAGCTGACGCGCATGCAGCGCCGCGAGGCCCCCAAGGGCTGGGACTCCGAGCTGCCCACCTTCCCCGCCGACGCCAAGGGCATGGCCACCCGCGAGTCCAGCGGCAAGGTGCTCAACGCCGTGGCCAAGAACTACCCGTGGCTCGTGGGCGGCTCGGCCGACCTGAACCCGTCCACGAAGACGTACATCACCACGTCCGAGTCCATGAAGCCCGGCGAGTTCAAGGGCCGCAACATCCACTTCGGCGTGCGCGAACACGCGATGGGCTCCATCGTCAACGGCCTGTGCCTCAGCAAGGTGCGCGGCTACGGCGCCACGTTCCTCATCTTCAGTGAGTACGAGCGCCCCGCCATCCGCCTGTCCTCGCTGATGGAGCTGCCCGCGCTCCACATCTTCACCCATGACTCCATCGGCCTGGGCGAGGATGGCCCCACCCACCAGCCCGTGGAGCAGCTGGCCAGCCTGCGCGCGATTCCCGGCCTCATCGTCCTGCGCCCCGGCGACGCCAACGAGGTCACCGAGGCGTGGCGGGTCATCGGCCAGCAGAAGAGCCATCCCGTGGTGCTCGTGCTCACCCGCCAGCCGGTGCCCACGCTGGACCGCACCAAGTACGGCGCGGCGTCGGGTGTGGCCAAGGGCGGCTACGTGCTGGCGGACGCGGCCGGCGGCAAGCCGGAGGTGGTGCTCATCGGCACGGGCAGCGAGGTGCAGCTGTGCCTGGACGCGCACGACAAGCTCACCGCCGAGGGCGTCGCCTCGCGCGTGGTGAGCCTGCCTTCGTGGGAGCTGTTCGAGCAGCAGTCGCAGGAGTACCGCGACAGCGTGCTGCCGCCGAACGTGCGCGCCCGCGTCGCCGTGGAGAAGGGCGCCGCCTTCGGGTGGGAGCGCTGGGTGGGCTTCCAGGGCGGTATCGTCGCCATGCGCAGCTTCGGCGCGTCCGCGCCCATCAAGGCGCTCCAGCAGAAGTTCGGCTTCACCGTGGACAACGTGGTGAAGGTGGCCAAGGACACGCTCGCCAAGAACAAGGCGTGAGCCACCGCGCGTCCCGCGCGCGCACCTGAAGAAACGAAGGGCCCGGACCATCCCCCAACGGTCCGGGCCCTTCATGCTTCTGTCCCTCGATACCGCATCAAGAATGGGGCTCGGGCCATCCCCCAACAGTCCGAGCTCCCGCTGCCCCCCTTAAAGAGGGGCGCTCCCACAAGAAAAGGCTCCCGAACCATCCCCCAACGATTCGGGGAGCCCGAGGGCTGGCTCCCCCTATGTCGGAGCCGCCCGTTTCAAAGTCATCGCCGGTCCGCGGGCCCCCCACCGAGCCCCCCGGCTC
>NZ_SRLW01000250.1:0-14591 GCF_006518215.1 Myxococcus sp. AB025B | reverse complement strand
GACTGGCGGGCGTCGTTTGCCGGGGCGCGGGGGCCGGACCACTTTCGGGCAATCCCTGTCCAGGAGGACGGCATGGCTCGAAGGATTCGTGGTGGTGGAGTGGCGGCCCTGGCGGCGGCGCTGGTGTTCGGCTCGATGACGGGCTCCGCGCTCGCGGACGACGCGAAGAAGGACCGCAAGGAGCAGAAGCGCATCGGTGAGGCCGTGGCCGAGAAGGAGCTGTATGTCGGCAAGCTGGCGCTCTTCGATGCCAAGCAGATTGCCCTGGGCAATCTGGCGTTGGAGAAGACCCAGGACGAGCAGGTGCGCACGTTCGCCCAGAAGCTGGTGGATGACCACAAGCAGCACCTGTCGGGCCTGAAGGCGTGGGCGGACAGCAAGCAAATCGAGGTGGCCACCATCGACCTGAACCAGCCCGCGTCCGGCACGGGCGGCTCCGGCGCGATGCAGGAGGGCTACGACAAGAAGATGGAGGGCGTCGACAAGCGCCTGAACAAGGCCATCACCGAGGCCGAGAAGGACCTGGACAAGCTGCGCGAGAAGAGCGGGAAGGACTTCGACAAGGACTTCCTGTCGCGCGTCGCCGATGACGGCAAGAAGGGCCAGGACATGGTGGACGATGGCATGAAGAAGTACGAGACCGACGCCGCCTTCAGCGAGCTCTTGCGCCGCACGCGCCAGGGCATCGCGAGCAACGAGCGGCAGGCCAAGGAGATGGAGAAGGCCCTGCGCCGCTAGGACTCGCGCGCTCGACGCCTGACAGCACCCGCGCGGTGACCCGGGCCTCCGGCGTCACCGCGCGGTGTCGTCTCAGGGAGGCGCTGTGTGTGCGCCGCCGGGCGCCTCGCGCGCTCCCGGGTTGACGCGGTGGGCGGCGGGTGTTTATCCCGACGCATGGCGAATGCCTGGAAGTGGGTAGCTGCCTGGTGGTGGGTCGTCCTGTGCTCGTGCGCGACGTCCGCGCCCCAGGTCCCGCCTGTCCCGCCGGAGGGCGCCACGCCCGTGGGGCCGTTCCTGCCGGCGGCGCGCGCGCTCTTCGCGGGGTGCACGCCGGTGCCCGACAGCCCCACGTCGCGTGTCTACCAGTGTGGTGACTCCACGGTGTGGCTGGTCGAGCGCAAGGCCGTGACGTCCGAGCGTGTGCTGGCGCTGGCCCGGGCCCGGCTGGTGGAGCGACTGGGCGAGCGCGTGGTGGTGGCGGAGGGCGCGCTGCCGTTGGCGGACCGCTCGTGGCCCGCGGCCCGCTTCGCGGTGTGTGACGCGGAAGGAGGAGGCGCGGAGGCCTCGACGCCCTGCCGCGCGGGCGGCTACCTGGTGTCCGTGGCGGGGCCGCTCGGCCGGCAGCGGGAGCTGGGCTGCGTGGCGAAGAACAACGCCCAGCCCGCGGTGGCGCGCTGCCTGGAGCTCTTCGAGTACCTCGCGGCGAAGGGCAACCCCGAGGGGGAGCTGCTCGACGAGCAGGCGATGTTGCTGCCGCCGCGCCTGCCCTGGCGCTCGTTGGCGGTGCCCGAGAAGTGTCAGCCCTCCGAGTCCACCAGCCGCGCGGGACGCATCCGCTGCGACGACGCGTCCTTCGTGTGGAGCGTGTATCGGCCCGCGCGCACCGAGGTCACGGTCCGCTGGAGGGACCAGAGCGTGTCGGAGCTGCGCGCCGCCCTGCCCGGCGCCGGGCCCGTGAAGGAGGTGGCCTGCCTGCTGGAGCAGCAGCCCGCGCGGTGCCTGCGCTTCACCGCGCCCACGTCACGCGGGCCCCTGGTCGTCTGGGCGGGGGCGACACACTGGGATGACCGCGCGGTGTTCGCGGCGTGCAGCTTCCTCGAGTCCGAGGAGCCCGCGTTCCCCGCCGTCTGCAATGGCGCCTTCTCCGTCCCCTGAACGCAGCGAGGAAGGAGCCCGCCCGTGTACGCGTTGCAGCAGGTCTCCAAGCGCTTCGGTGACACCCTCGCGCTGGACGCGGTGACGCTTACGCTTCAACCCGGGCGGACCACGGCGCTGCTCGGGCCGAGCGGCTGCGGGAAGTCCACGCTGGTGCGCCTGCTCAACGGGCTGCTGCGTCCGGATAGGGGGCAGGTGCTGTACGCGGGACAGCCGCTGCCCACGGACGAGAAGGCCTTGCTCGCGCTGCGCCACCGCGTGGGCTACGCGCTCCAGGGCGGGGGACTTTTCCCTCATCTCACGGGTGAGGAGAACGTCGTGCTGATGGCCCGGCATCTGCGCTGGCCGGAGGCGCGCATCCGGGAGCGCCAGGAGGTGCTGGTGGAGCTGACGCGGTTCCCACCCGAGGCGCTCGCGCGCTACCCGGCGCAGCTGTCGGGAGGACAGCGGCAGCGCGTGGCGTTGATGCGCGCGTTGATGCTGGACCCGGAGGTGCTGCTGCTCGACGAGCCGCTGGGCGCTTTGGACCCGCTGGTGCGGCATGAGCTCCAGGCGGACCTGCGCGCCATCTTCGCGCGGCTCGGCAAGACGGTGGTGCTGGTGACGCATGACCTGGCGGAGGCGGGGTTCCTCGGGGAGGACATCGTGCTGATGCGGGACGGGCGCGTGGTGCAACAGGGCTCGCTGACGGAGTTGGAGACCCAGCCCCAGGACACGTTCGTCACGCGCTTCATCCAGGCCCAGCGACTGTCGCCCGGGGGAGGCGTCACCGGATGAGCGCTCGCGCGAGGTGGACCTTGCTGGTGCTCGTGCTGTCGATGGGGGCCTGCTCCCGCGCGTCGAGCACGCCGGAGGGCACGGCGTCCGTGCGCGTGGGCTCCAAGAAGTTCACCGAGTCCGTCATCCTCGGGGAGATGGTGACGCAGCTCGCGCGGAGCACGGGCGCGAGCGTGAGACATCGACGCGAGCTCGGCGGCACCGCGGTGCTCTGGGAGGCGCTCAAGCGGGGCGAGCTGGATGTGTATCCCGAGTACACCGGCACGCTGCGCCAGGAGCTGCTCTCCGGCCGCGCGCTGCCCGATGACGCGGCCCTGCGCGCCGCGCTCGCCGAGGTGGGCCTGCGCATGAGCAAGCCCCTGGGCTTCAACAACACCTATGCCCTGGGCATGAAGGAGGCGGAGGCCGAGCGGCTGGGCATCCGCCGCATCTCGGATTTGCGCGAGCACCCGGAGCTGCGCTTCGGCTTCAGCAACGAGTTCATGGAGCGCGCCGACGGGTGGCCCGCGCTGAGAGACACGTACAAGCTCCCGCAGCGCGACGTGCGCGGCCTGGACCATGACCTCGCGTACCGGGGACTGGAGGCCAGCTCCGTGCAGGTGACGGACCTGTACTCCACGGACGCCGAAATCGCGGCCTACGGCCTGCGGGTCCTCGAGGACGACGCGCGCCACTTCCCCGCCTACGACGCCGTGCTGCTCTATCGCGAGGACCTGGAGTCGCGCGCCCCCGACGCCCTCGCGGCCGTGCTGCGCCTGCAGGGCCGTCTCTCGGAAGACGCGATGGTGAAGCTCAACGCCCGCGCCCGACTGGAGCGCGTGCCCGAGCCGCGGGTGGCCTCCGACTTCCTCGCCGCGAAGCTGGGCGTCTCCACCGAGGTCCACGGCGAGGGGCTCGTGTCGCGCGTGCTGCGCCGCACCCGGGAGCACCTGTTCCTCGTCGGCGTGTCGCTCCTGGCCGCGCTCGCGCTCGCCGTCCCGCTGGGCGTGCTCGCCGCGCGCAGCCCTCGGCTGGGGCAGGGCGTGCTGGGGCTCGCCGGCATCATCCAGACGATTCCCTCGCTGGCGCTGCTGGTGGTGATGATTCCGCTGCTGGGCATCGGCTCGCGACCGGCCATCGCCGCGCTGTTCCTCTACAGCCTGCTGCCCATCGTCCGGAACACCACCGCGGGCCTCACGGGAATCCCGCTGGAGGTTCGCGAGTCCGCGGACGCGCTCGGCCTGCCTCCGCGCGCCAGGCTCTGGCGCATCGACCTGCCCATGGCCTCGCCCTCCATCCTCGCGGGCATCCAGACGGCCGCCGTCATCAACGTGGGCACCGCCACGCTGGGCGCGCTCGTCGGCGCGGGAGGCTACGGGCAGCCCATCCTCACCGGCATCCGGCTGGACGACACCCGCCTCATCCTGGAGGGCGCCGTCCCCGCCGCCGTGCTGGCCCTGCTCGTCAGCGGCCTGTTCGAGGCCCTGGGCCGCGCGCTCATCCCCAAGGGGCTGCGCCTGCGCGCCGAGTCGGAGTCACGCTGACGCCTCAGGCGGCCGAGGCGTGCGTCGGCACCGGCTCCGACACCCGCTCCGCGCGGGGCGCGTCCTTCGACAGGCCCGCCGCGCACAGCCGCACCACCGTCATCCACACGAAGTCCGCCAGCAGCAGGTGCACCAGCTGCAGCCACACCGGCGCGAGCAGCACCACGTTGACGAGCCCCGCCCCCAACTGTAGGACGTAGAGGCCGGTGAGCAGCATCGCGGACTGCTTCACCTCCGGCGACGGCCGCAGCCGCGACATCCACCGCCCCACGTACACCAGCGCCGCGCCCATCAGCACCGCGATGATGGGGTGATAGATGCGCCGGCGCACGAAGAGGTGGGCCTGGTCGTTCGCGTGCTGCGCCAGCCCCTCCGCCAGCGTCTCCGAGGGGAACAGCGTGTCCCCCAGCGCCGCCACCGCGCCGCTCACGCCCAGCAGCATCATCCCGGCCACGCACACGCCCACCAGCACGCCCACCCAGCCCTGGCCCCGGAAGGCCAGGCTCGCCCGGCCCTTCGAGAACCACACCACCAGCGTCTGCGCGCCCACCAACAGGAACGTGTTCACCAGGTGCACGCCCATCCACACCGCGCGGCCGACGGACGCGTTGCCCGCCACGTACTGGAGCAGCACGATGCCGGCGCCCACCAGCGCCTCCGTCATCATGAAGAACAGCGCCCAGTTCGCCGCCTTGCGCACCGGGTGGCCCTTGGCGTGCGCCCGCATGGCCCACACGCTCAAGGCCACCGCGAGCAGCATCACCACGCCGCTGGTCAGCCGGTGGGTGTACTCGATGAGCGTCTGGACCGTCGGCTCGCGGGGCACCACCTGCCCGTTGCACACCGGCCAGTGGTCACCACAGCCCGCCCCGGAGCCCGTGGCGCGCACGAAGGCGCCCCACAGAATCACCCCCAACGTGAAGACGAGCACGCCGAGGCTGAAGCGCTGGAACGAGCGGGTCGAGGCGGGATGAGTCATCGCGCTCACCCCTTATCGCAACCGCGCTCCACCCGCCGCCCGCGCACCCCATCCAGCGTCACCCCGCCCATCAGCCCGCCTGCTCGGCTCCTCCCTCGCTCGGCGCCGGGGCATATCCGGATAGGGCCCGCCGGATGTCCCACCCGTCCTATTGGATATGCCTGCTCCCTTTGACTACCTCATTGGATGATGTCCATTGGACACTTCCCTGCCTCTAAGGGCTGGCACGTAGAGTGCTTAGCGATCGCTCAGTGCGCGACGGACCTCTCCGGAGGCTGGCGACACACGGTTTGAACAGGTGACCGCCCTCGGGCGGTCCCGGCACCCAGGGTCGAAGCTTCCCCCCTCTTGGGCCCATGGGTGTGTTCTTTGAGAGGCAACAGTCGGAAGCAGTACCGCGCTTCGGGCCGGGGTTCCCCCCCTCCCCGGCCCGGAGCGGACCTCTTCCGACGCGCGCCTCATGAGGTTCCCACAGGGGTGTGGGGAAACAGGGCGGGGCGCATCGCGGGTTGGGGTGGTTCCTCGACTTCAGCCCGCGATGCGCATCTGCTTTGCCCCCAGCACCGCCGGCAAGGGCCCGTACGCCATGGAGCGCTCGATGACGTTGCGCAGCTCGCGCACGTTGCCGGGCCACGGGTGGGCCATCAGCGCCTCCAGCGCGTCGGAGCCCAGCTGCGGTGGCGGCTGTCCCTCGGGCGTGAGCTGCCGCACGAAGTGCTGCGCCAGGGCCACCACGTCCTCGCGCCGCTCGCGCAGGGGCGGCACGCGCACCGGCACCACCTGGAGGCGGTAGTAGAGGTCCTCGCGGAAGCGGCCCTCGCGCACCAGCTGGCCCAGGTCCCGGTGCGTGGCGGCCACCACGCGCACGTCGACCTCCACCGGGCGCGTCTCGCCCAGGGGGAAGACCTCGCCGTTCTCCAGCACGCGCAGGAGCTTGGGCTGTACGTCCAGCGGCAGCTCGCCAATCTCATCCAGGAACAGGGTGCCGCCGTGGGCCGCGCGCAGCACGCCGGGGTGGTCCGTGGCCGCGCCGGTGAAGGCGCCCCTGCGGTAGCCGAAGAGCTGTCCCTCGAAGAGCTCCTTGGGGACGGCCGCGCAGTTGAACGCCACGTAGGGCCGCTGCGAGCGCGTGGAGAGCAGGTGCAGCGCCCGCGCGACGACCTCCTTGCCCGCGCCGGACTCGCCCGTGACGATGACGGTGGAGCGGCTGGCGGACAGGCGCGAGAGCTCCGCGCGCAGCCGCTTCATCGAGGGGGACGCGGCGATGAAGCCCGGCAGCTCCGTCTCGCGCCCGGGCTCCTCGGACGCGGGCTCGCTCGTGCCCGACACGCCCGCTTCCACCGCCGTGAAGCCGCGCAGCGTCGCCACCTCCAGCGCGAAGCCTCCCAGCCGGGACAGGAGCGTGAGCAGCGCGCGGCCATCCACCGGCAGCGGCCCCACGACGCCCAGCCGCAGCCTGCGTCCACACCCGTCGCCGAACTCCACCTCGTCCGTGGCCGGCCGCGCGTCCAGGCCCGCGAGCACCGTGACGCGGCCCTGGGAGTCCACCTCTTCCAGCCGGGGCGCGCAGCCGGGGAACAGGCCCTCCAGCACGCCGAGCAGCTCGCGCTGGATGAGCGGCGCGCCCATGCCGCGCACGGACAGCCGCTCGAAGGGCACCACCAGCGCCTCGGAGCCCAGGCGCGTCGTGGCCCCGGGCTCGGAGGCGGGGCTGCCCGAGCCGGCCGGGCGCGCCGTGGCGGGGATGAAGTTGGGCTGCGGCGCCATGCCGATGCGGCGCAGCTCCGCGTCGCTGGCGGCCAGCAGCTCGTCGGCGGCCGGGTCTCCCTCGTGCTTGCCCAGCCACGCCAGCAGGCTGCGCGTGAAGGCCGCCATGCACACGTCGCCGGAGAGGCGGAAGGTGCCCAGCGAGGCCTCGAGCAAGTCGCGCGCCTCGCGCGTGCGGCCCTCGACGACCAGGAGCATGCCCTCGAAGCGGTGGAGCAGCGCGGAGTGCCACGCCGACGGCATCCGCTCCAGGAAGGCGCGCGTGCGGCGCAGCACCACCCGGCCTTCCTCCCGCTGCCCGGCGTAGGCGCGCGCGGCCGTCTCGTACAGCAGGCACTCACGGCGCAGGTAGGGCCAGCCGCCCAGCTCCATGCCGCGCGCTCCGGCGGCGGCGAAGCCCGCGGCGGCGCGCTGGGCGGTGCCCTCGCTCAGGTCCGCCATGGCCTCCACGAAGAGGGCGTACGCGCCGGTGAGCGAGCGCTGGATGTTGCCGTCGTACGAGGACAGGCGGGAGGCCAGCTTGCGCAGCTCCGCGGGCCGGTTCACCGTCAGCCACAGCTTCGCGCGCGTCACCGCGAGCTGCAGCGGCGTCCAGCTCAGCTCCTCCACCACGGCGTCGGCCTCGTCCAGCGCGGCCTCCGCCTCGGCGAAGCGCGCCAGGCGAATCAGCGCCTCGGCCTCCGCGCGCGCCGCGAAGATGAACGAGAAGCCGCGCGCCATGCGTCCGCCGTACGCGGCCTCGCGCGCGCGGCGCACCAGCAGCAGCGCCTCCTCTGGCTCGCACGCCTCGTCCAGCCGACGCTGCGCGAGGAAGGCGAGGTTGCGCGCCTCCAGGAACGCGTACCCCAGCCGCGCCGCGCCCTGGGCCACTTCACGGAAGCGGCGCGTGGCCTGCGTCGTCTCGCCGCGGATGGCCTCCTCGTGCGCGCACACGTCCTCGGCGAGCAGCCGCAGCGCCGGGTCCGTCACGTGGGTGAGCGCCTCCGCCACGCGCCCCGAGTAGCGCGCCACCCGCTCCGTCTCGCCCAGGTAGAAGGCGCCCGCCGTCTGCGCCATGCGCAAGAGGCAGCGCGCGTCCGAGTCCGGTTCCTCGACCAGCAGCGCCTCCGCGCGGGCCACGTGCGCGTCACTCTTCACGGCGTCGAACAGCTTCCCATCCGGCGACGCGTAGAGGTTGGCCGCGAGCGCGTGCACCTGCAGCTCCACGCCCCTCGGCAACAGGCCCATCTCCGCCTCGCCCAGGTGCGGCAGCAGCGTGGCGAGCGCGCCCCGGCTGTCCTCGCGTCCCCAGCGCTGCAGGTGGGACAGCCCCACCGCCGCCAGCGCCCGCGCGCCCGGCGTCTTGAGCACGCCCGACGCCAGGAGCGTGAGCAGCTCCTCCTCCGCCGCGCGCCACTCGGCCCGCTTCAGTCGGTCCAGGGCGGGCTGCAGCCGCTGGCTCTCCTCGGGGCGCAGCTCCTGGCGGGACAGGGAGGGCAGCCGAGCGCCCGTGAGCCCGCCGCCCTGTAACTGCTTGAGCGCCTGCGCCACCCGACCTCGGGGACGCCGCGCCTGGGGCGCGTCTTCCGGCAGCTCCCAGCGATACACCGTCAGGGGGGTGACTCCCAGCATCCGAGCGAAGGCAGCACGACTCTGGCCCCCACGCAGCGCGCGGATGGCCTCGGGGCTCAGCTCCCCGCCTTCCCCCTTTTCCTCGATGCTCTCCACGACACCGAACCCCTTGTGCCCCCCGCGAACACAATCTCATGGGCCTTTTCCAGGGGGAATGCAAACGATTGAGCATTTCCCCGGATTACCCCCGAGTATCACCCGTCTCGACTCGGTGCGGGGGAGCACGAAGCGCCCAACATGATGTGGGATTCACCTCCCCGATGGCGGGGGAGGTCGTTATCGTATCGCGTGCCCCGAGCCTCCGAGCCACCTCCTCCGAGCGCGCCTCCCCGCCAGCAGGACGAGCGCCTGCGCCGTCTGGAGGACGCCTTGTCGGAGGGCCAGGCCCGGGAGGACGCGGCCGTCGAGGCCTGGGTGCGCAAGACGGGGCGCCTGCCTCCCCGGAAGGTCCGCCGACAGTGGGAGAAGCAGTGGCGCAAGGAGGCCCGGCGGGACGCGCGCAAGGCGACGCGGCCCCGCTCTCGGCGGCGCTCCTCGAACGCCTCCAGGGACCCGGCGAAGGCGGCGGCCTTCATCGCGCCGGCGATCGTGTGCCTGCTCATCGCCATGGGACAGCCCCGTCGGCTGTGGTGGCTCGTCTTCGTGGCGCTGGGACTCTTCCTGGCGTCGGCGAAGTACCTGAGGCGCCCCACGGAAGAAGAGGAGGCGGAGGCCACTGGTCTCGGGGTGAAGCCCGCCGCATCCGCCGAGCCCGTGGACCCCAAGGTGGCGCGCGTGGACGCGGTGTGCGCGAAGCTGCTGGCGGAGCTGGCCCAGGGGCCCGCGGTGCTGCGCGAGGTGGTGCACGCCCCCGAGCGCACGGTGGAGGCGCTGCGCCAGGGCTGTCACGCGCTGGCGAGCCGGGAGCGGACGCTGCGCGCGCTGGCCACACCCGAGGAGGCGAGCCGGCTGGAGGAGGAGCACCGCGCGCTGTCCGCGAGGGTGGCGACGGAGCGGGACGCGGTGGTGCGTGAGCGGCTCCAGGGCGCGCTGTCCGCGCTCGAGTCGCAGCGTCAGCAGCGCGCGGAGCTGTCCACGGCGGCGGACCGGCTGGAGGCCGAGTACACGCGGCTGTTCTACACGCTGGAGGGCCTCTACGCGCAGGTGCTGCGGGTGCGCACGGCGGACGCGTCCGGCGAGGACGTCGCCGGACTGGGCCTGCGCCAGAGCGTGGAGCAGCTCGGCGCCGAGGTGGAGGCCGTCACGGAGGCGCTGGAGGAGGTCCACCGCCCCCCCGACGGCCGGGTGCGCACGCGCTGAAGCGCTACTCGCTGAGCGCGCCGCCGCGAGCCGCAGGCGCGTCCCCACCGGTCGCGACGCGCACCGTCTTCGCGTTGAGGAACTCGTGGATGCCCAGGTCCGCGAGCTCGCGCCCGTGGCCGGAGTTCTTCACCCCGCCGAAGGGCAGCCGCGCGTCGGACACCACCATCTGGTTGACGAACACCATGCCGGACTCGATGCCGTCGATGAAGCGGCGCTCCTCGCCCGCATCGCGCGTCCACACGCTGGCGCCCAGGCCGAAGGGCGTGGCGTTGGCCAGCTCCACCGCGTGCTCCACGTCGCGCGCACGCAGCAGCGTGGCCACCGGGCCGAACAGCTCGTCATGGAACGCGGGCGCGGAGGGCGGCGGGTCCGCGAGCACGGTGGGCGGATAGAAGTTGCCGGGCCGCTCCAGCGGCCTGCCTCCGAGGAGCAGCCTCGCGCCGGCCTTCACGCTCGCCTCCACCTGCGCGTGCAGACCCTGGAGGATGCCCGGCGTGGCCAGCGGGCCCAGGTCCGTCTTCGGGTCCATGGGGTCGCCCACGGTGACCTTCTTGAGGCGCTCGACGAAGCGGCGCTCGAACTCGGCGGCGATGGGCTCGGCGACGATGAAGCGCTTGGCGGCGATGCAGGACTGGCCGTTGTTGATGAGGCGCGCGGACGCGGCCGTCTCCACCGCCTTGTCCAGGTCCGCGCTGGGCATGACGATGAACGGGTCGCTCCCGCCCAGCTCCAGCACGACCTTCTTGAGCGACTTGCCCGCGGACTGGCCCACCGCGCGGCCCGCGCCCTCGCTGCCGGTGAGCGTCACCGCGCGCACGCGGGCGTCCTCGATGACGCGGTTGACGTCGGCGGTCTCGATGAGGAGCGTCTGGAACGCGCCCTTCGGGAAGCCCGCGTCCAGGAACAGCGTCTCCAGCGCGAGCGCGCACTGGGGCACGTTGTGCGCGTGCTTGAGCAGGCCCACGTTGCCCGCCATCAGCGCGGGGGCCGCGAAGCGCACCACCTGCCAGAAGGGGAAGTTCCACGGCATGATGGCCAGCACGGGCCCCAAGGGTTGGTAGCGCACGAAGGCGGTGTCGCCGCCCACGTCGATGGGCCGGTCCTTGAGCAGCCCCTCCGCCTTGGCCACGTAGTAGCGGCACGCCGTCGCGCACTTCTTCGCCTCGGCCTTGGCGGCCTCCAGCGGCTTGCCCATCTCCTCGGTCATGATGCGGCCGTAGTGGTCCGCCCCCGCGTCCAGCAGCTCCGCGGCGCGGCGCATCCAGCGGGCGCGCTCGGCGAAGGGCGTCTGGCGGTACGCGCGGAACGTGTCCGAGGCGAGCTGGAGCCTCGACTCCAACTGCTCCGGAGTGAGGGCGTCGAACGTGCGCAGCGTCTTGCCGGACGTCGGGTCGATGGTGGCGATGGCCATGGGAGGCTCCTTGCGGGAGCGCGGTGATAGCAGTCGGGCGCGCGCGCACAATGCCCGGTGAAGGCCAGCGTCAGGGCCCGCACGCGCCGGGGCCCCCGTGTTCCTGATATGCGACACATGTCGCCCGCGTCCGCCATGCCCCAATTCCTCGTCCTGCCCGACGGCCACCGCCTCCCCCTGGACAAGCCCGTCCTCTCCCTGGGCTCCGACGCCACGTGTGACGTGGTGCTCACGGGCACGGGCGTGAAGCCGAGCCACGCGCTGCTGTTTCGCGACGCGCGCGGCTGGAGCGTGTCCCCGGCGGGGCGCGGCTGTGACGTGCGCGTGAAGGGCCGGCGCGTGGACCTGGCGCCGCTGGAGCCCGGCGACCGCATCCGCCTGGGCACGGTGGAGGTGGAGCTCGTCGAGATGGGGGAGGGGCGCACGGAGGGCGCGCGGACGCCCGAGCCCCGGCGCCTGGTGGCGGTGATGGCGGAGCTGTCCTCGCGGCTGCTCGCGCAGCGGCCACCGTTGGAGTTGCTCGACGTGGCGATGCGGGGCCTCGCCGACGTGGTGGGCGCGGACGTGGGCTTCCTCGTCGCGGCGGACTCGAGCCAGGGGCCCCGGCGCGTGTTGTTCGCCACCGGCGCGAAGGCCGAGGCCGCGGTGGTGGACAGCCTGGTGGACCGGGTGCTGACGTCGGGCGCGCCCGTGCTCGTGGCGGACGTGGCGGCGGACGCGGCCTTGGCGGGCGCCCCGAGCCTGGAGGCGCTGCGACTGGGCTCGGCGCTGGTGGTGCCGCTGCGCGTGGAGGTGGTGCCGTTGTCGGTGGTGTACCTGGGGCGCAAGCTCGGCGCGCCCGCTTTCACCTCGGCGGACCTGGAGGAGGCGCTGGCGCTCTGCGCGATGACGGCGCTGCTGCTGTCGACGCGGCGCGAGCTGACGGAGCTGCGCTCGCGCGTGGAGGGGCTCACTCGGCGCATCGAGGCGGCGACGTTCGAGGGGCTCATCGGCGAGTCCCCGGCGATGCGCGCGCTGTATCGCCAGGTGGAGCGGCTGGGCCCCACGCCGCTCAACGTGCTCATCCAGGGAGAGACGGGCACGGGCAAGGAGCTGGTGGCCCGCGCGCTCCATCGCCGCGGAGGGCGTCCGGGGCGGCTGGTGGCCATCAACTGCGCGGCGCTGCCGGAGAGCCTCATCGAGCGCGAGCTGTTCGGCCACGCGCGCGGCGCCTTCACCGGCGCGGGCGCGGAGCGGGCGGGGCTGGTGGAGGCGGCCGACGGAGGCACGCTGTTCCTGGATGAGATTGGCGACATGCCGCTGTCGCTCCAGACGCGCCTGTTGCGCGTGGTGCAGGAGCGCGAGGTGACGCGGCTGGGGGAGCACACGCCGCGCAAGGTGGACGTGCGGGTCGTCTCCGCGACGCACGTGCCGCTGGAGGAGGCGGTGCGCAGGGGCACCTTCCGCGCGGACCTGCGCTACCGGCTGGAGGAGGTGCGCGTGGACGTGCCGCCCCTGCGCGAGCGCGGTGACGACGTGCTCCTGCTCACGCACCACGTGCTGACGCAGGAGTCGCGCAAGGCGCGGGGCCTCACCCAGAAGGCCATGGAGGCGCTGCGAGGCCATCCGTTCCCCGGCAACGTGCGCGAGCTGGTGTCGCGCGTGCGGCGCGCGGCGGTGCTGGCCACGGACGAGCTGCTGCGCCCCGAGGACCTGGAGCTGGGCGCGGAGGACGGGCCCATGGTTCCGCTGGAGGAGGCGCGCGAGGCCTTCGTCCAGCGCTACGTGCGTGAGGCGATTGCCCGCTGTGGCGGCAGCAAGAAGGACGCGGCGGCGGCGCTGGGCATCGGCCTGCGCTCACTGTTCCGCTACCTGGGCGAGGGGGACTGACACGCCGCCTCCTCGGGAGGCCCTGTCCGCGTGCCAGTCCTGGCACGTTTCCCCCAGCGCCGCGCGCCCGTGAGCGCCGTTCGTCGCGCAACCCCTCGGAATCGCGGGGCTTCGCGTCCGCGTGAGCCCGCGGCACGGCGGTTGCGATGGGGCCTGGCCATACGCCGCTGACGGAAAGGGCCGGCGCGCGGCGAGAACGACCTTCACGGAGACGAACATGAAGCGATGGCTGATGGCGCTGTTCCTGGCGGTGGTGGTGACGGGCTGTGGCAGCACGAGCGAGGACGACGACAAGAACCCGAACAACCCCGACCCGAACGACCAGGAGAAGATGCTCTGCAGCGCGAGCAAGGCCTGTCCCTCCGGGCAGTTCTGCTTCAACGGCTTGTGTGCCCTGGGCTGCCAGTCGAACGCGAACTGCGCGGCGGACCAGTACTGCGACACCGAGGACACGGGCGCGCTGGCCTCGTACTGCAAGAACAAGAAGGTGCCGACGTGCACCTCCGACACCCAGTGCCTGAGCAACCAGACCTGCATCGAGGGCCTGTGCAGCCTGCGTCCGCCCGCGAACCCGCCCACGTGCGACCCGAACACGTCCGACTTCAAGGATGGCTGCGACACCTACTCGGTGTGCATGGACCCGGATGACGACGGGGCGCGCCAGCCGTACTGCGCCAGCTTCGCGCCGTGCGCCGAGGACGGGGCCTGCCCGGTGGGCCTGGGCGGCGCGGTGTGCAACGACGGCTACCTGTCGAACAAGGGCCGCTTCTGCATGCAGGGCCTCTGCCGCGACAACTCCAACTGCCCCTCGGAGTGGAGCTGCGTGAAGCCCTTCACGGGCTCGGTCATCGGCTTCTGCAGCCCGGGCGCCTTCGGCTTCCCGTGCCAGGAGAACTCGCAGTGCAAGAGCGGCCAGTGCTTCGGCGCGCCGGGCTTCATGGGCACCTGCATGTAGCAGGGCGCTGAAGTCGGTCCTCGTGCTTCCAGGGAGCACGAGGGTCGTGCCTCGCGGGGGCTCGCGCTCCCGCGGGGATTTGCGCGTAGAGTGGCGAGGCCTTGCTGATGCGTCGCTTCCTTTCCTGCTGTGGGCTGGTCGTGCTCGTGCTGCTGTTCGCGCCGGGCTGTCCTCTCGACATCCGTGTCCGCTGTGACGAGTCACACGCCTGCGCCTCGAACGAGGTCTGCGTGCGGGGAGGCTGTGAGCCTCGGCCCGTGGAGCGGGTGGGGGAGGACTGTGACGGGGACTCGGAATGCGGCCCCGGGCTCACCTGCGGCCTGGGCTTTCCGGGGGGGTACTGCCTGCTCGAGTGCTCCGCCGACGCGCCATGTCCCTCGGGCACCGTGTGCGCGAAGGACCTGGGGGTCTGCCTGCTCGGGTGCAGCGAGGACTGCTACCGCCCGGGCTACGGCTGTGGCCCGGTGCCCGACTCCTCGGGACTGCTGAACGCCTGCGTGCCCGTCGTGACGCAGGCGGATG
>NZ_SRLW01000024.1:0-53038 GCF_006518215.1 Myxococcus sp. AB025B | reverse complement strand
GTGGCAGGGCAGGGGGGCGGGGGCGCTTCAGCTCGCGGGCTTCGTGAGGTCCAGCGCGTACCAGTGGTCGCAGCCGAAGTGGCCGGTGCTCCCCAGGGGCGCGCAGAGCGGCTCGAAGCCGAGGCGGCGGTAGAGCTTCTGCGCCTGGGTCATGGAGGCGAGCGTCTCCAGGTAGCAGCGCTGGAAGCCCGCCTCGCGCGCGAAGTCGAGACAGCGGCGCAGCATGCGCTCGCCCGCTCCCAGGCCTCGCGCCTCGGGGAGGAAGTACATCTTGCGCAGCTCGCACACGCCCGGGTCTCCGCCCTCCAGCGGGGCGATTCCGCCGCCACCGATGACGCGGCCCGCGCGCTCCACCACGAAGTACGCGTGGCGCGGGCGCGCGTAGGCGGCGCTCATGGTGTCGACCTCGGGGTCGTGGATGGCGAAGCCGGGGCCATCGGCTCCGAACTCGGGCATCACCGCGCGGATGACGCCCGCCACGGCGGCATCATCCGTGGGTCGGATGGGACGCAGGGTCAGCTCGTCGTTGCTCATGGGCGCGGACGCTCCCACGGAATGAGAGGTGGGGCCAGGGGGACTTCAGGCGTGACGAGGACGTCGGAGTGCGTGCACCCGTTGTGCACCTGCTTGCACAGGTGCCACCCGGACGACGCACCTGGAATGAGGGGGCGGCTTTCCACGCGCTGGATATCCCAGGCATTCTGGGTGGCATGTCCGTTGTAGAGGGGGAGCTTCATGTACTGCCCTGATTGCCGACAGGAGCGCCTGGGTCAGTTCCACCAGTGCGCGCTCTGTGGCACGGCGATGACCTCGCGGCCTCGTTCCGAGCTGGACGCGGAGCTTGCGCACGTCCACTTCCTCCTGTCCGAGCTGACGCGCTGGGATGCCACCGAGGTTCCCCCCAACGTCCGTCGCTTCCTGTCCGAGCGCTACGAGCGCCAGGCCCGAATCCTCCTCTCCGTGCTTGCCGAGTCGCCGGCGCCGGTGACGGCGAGTCGGGTGGAGCCGCCGCGCACGGAGGGCGGCGCCGCGGCGGCTGGCGGCGGAGCGCCTTCGCGCCCCGGTGAGTGGCCCGCGGTGGTTCCCGATGTGGATGGGGTGCACGCGGGGGCCACGGTGCTGCCCGTGGAACCGGCGGCGGTTGCCGCGGAGGCCGGGTGGCGGTCGAGCGAGGCCGTGACGCGCGATGCCGCGGAGCCGTTCGCGCGGGGCCCGGGAGATTCCGCGGCGAGCGGCGCTTCGGTGGTTCGGGAGGCGGGCGGAGCGTGGGGCGCGGAGGCGTCCTCGCAGCGCTCGGGCGAGGCGGTGAAGGCGTCTTCTCAGCGCTCGGGCGAGGCGGTGATTCGGGAGGCGGGCGGAGCGTGGGGCGCGGAGGCGTCCTCGCAGCGCTCGGGCGAGGCGGTGATTCGAGAGGCGGACGGAGCTTGGGGCGCGGAGGCGTCCGTGGCGAGTGGCGCCTCGGTGATTCAGGATGCCCACGGCGCAAGGGGTGTCACGGCTGGCGCTGATGTGGCCGCGGAGCATCCGCAGGCGGGTCTGTCGTGGCGCGAGGGTGATTCTGTTCCTCGCGCGGACGCGTCGGTGGCGAGTGGTGCCTCGGTGGTGCGCGATGCTCACGGTGTGAGCGAGGTCACGCCGGGCTCGGAGCGTCCGAAGACGGGCCTGCCGTGGGGCGAGGGTGAGCACGTGCCTCGTCCGGATGCCTCCGTGACGCGAGATGCGAGCGGCACGTGGAGCTCGGGTGAATCCGCGTCGCGTGCCGATGATGGGCACGCGTCGAGCACATCGGCGGCGTGGCGTACGGAAGGTGCTTCCTCTGCTTCGCGAGACGAGGCGAAGCGTGAGGCCGAGCGCGCCGCGAGGGCGGCATCGACGCGACGTCCAGGTCCTCGCCCGTCGCCGCATGCTCGCGTGTCCGGAGCGGGCGCCGAGGCGCATCCGCTCCCCGAGGACGCCTCCGCGCCGTCGTTCGAGGCGCCCCAGCCTGGGGGCCCGACGGCCCGGCTCGTCGAGCAGGCCTCGTCGTGGAATCGCGTGTGGAAGCCGTTCCTCTACGAAAGCATCATGTGGTTCGTCGGGGCCTTCCTCGTCCTCTCGGGCCTGCTCTACTTCGTGTTCGAGCGTTGGGCCGGGATGAGCTCCGTCAGTCGCTCGGTGGCCATCTTCCTGGCGACGGCGGGGGCCTCCGCGTTCTTCTCCATCATGGGCGCGGTCCTCGGGCGGCGCGAGGCCCTGCGCGGTCCGGGGCGCATCCTCGGGGTCATCGGCTCGGCGGCGGCTCCCCTCGCGGGCATTGCCTTGTCGCCCACCGGGTTCGGCGACGGCAACCTGGGGCCGTGGTGGCTCACTCCGGCGCTGCTGGTCTGGGCGGGAGTCTCGGCCTGGTTCGTGCGCAAGCCCGCCGAGGCCTTCGATGCCCCCTCGCGTCCCTTCGTCCAGGCCTCGCTCGTCGCCAGCATCTTGATGATGGGACTGGCTCCGCTGGCCGCGAGGCTCGGGGGCGCCGCGCTGTGGCTCAACCTCCTGCCGTGCGTGCTCTTCTTCCTGCTGTCCTCGCGCACCCCTTCGAGTTCTCGAGAAGGGAGCGCGCTGGCCTTCGCGCTCGCCGCGCCGCTGTACCTGCTCCTCGCCTACGCGGTGCGCCTGCACCTGGCGCTCGTCCACGCGGGGACCCCGCCCGAGGCGGGCCTCTATGCGCCCTTCGTGGCGTTCCTGCTCGCCTCCGCCCATCGCTTCCGTGCCCTGCCCCCCGAGCGCGCGACGGACACGCTGTCGCTGGGCGTGGTCTCCCTCCAGGCGATGTGCCTGGTCGCCGCCATCGGTGCCCCGCCGCCGACGTTCTTCGTCACCGCCGCCGTCATCACCTGGACGCTGCTGTCGCTGGCGAGCGGCGCCCTGCATCGACTGCCATGGGTGTATCCCGCCTATGCCGCGCTCTACTTCTCGTATGCCACCAGCGGCCAGCTGGTGCCGGGGCCGCTGAAGCGGCTGCTCGACACGCTCAAGGCCTCGCTCGGCTATCCCGTCGCGGAGCGGCTGCCCGTGCAGTACGGCGCGCTGACGGCGCTGCCCTTCGTGCTCGCGGGCGTGGTGCTCGCGGTGTCGCGGCTGTGGCGCGGTGAGCGCACCGGGCAGGCGCGCGACGTCGCCTTCGCGGAGGTGCTGCTGCGCTGCACGGCCGTGGCCGGCGTCCTCTTCTCCTTCCACGGAATCGCCGGTCCCGACGCGCGCCCGGCCCTCTGGAGCGTGCTCGGCATGTCGGTGGTGTGTCTGGGCACCGGCCTGCTCGTGGACCGCTTCTACCTGAAGGTCGTCGGCGCGCTGCTGATGCTGGTGGTGCCGCCGCTGGCCATCCAGGTCCTCTCGGTCGAGGCCGCGTCCGTGGTGGCCGGCTTGCTGGCGCTCGGACTGTCGGGCGTGTCCCTGGTGTGCACCGCGCGCACGCGGACACTGGTGGCCCCCGTGGGGGGATTGCTGGCCACGGCCGGCTTCCTGATGGGGCTGCTCAGCGACTTCGGCTTCACGCCGATGGCGGGCGCGGTGCTGTGTGGCGCGAGCATGCTCGTCATCGCGTGGAGCCTGCGCAACGCGTACGTCGTGGCCTACGCCGTCCTGCTGGCGGACGCCCTGGTGCCGAAGCTCGCGCTCCAGGTGTCCGTCACGGCGATGGCCTTCTCGCTGGTCTTCGTCGCGCTGGCGCTCGCCGTCGTCGCCGAGCGGGGACGGCTGCTGCGGCAGCTGAGCGGGGTGGCGGTCTTCTACGCGCTCTTCGGGTTCCTGGCGGGAATCATCGGCACCGTGAGTGGCCTGGGCGTGGTGATGCTCTTGTCGGCCGGAGCCATCGCCGTGGTGTCTCGCACGCTCCCCCTCGCGCGGCCCCTGGCGGTGTTCATCGCGGCCTTCGCGCTGCTGCCGGACCTGGGGCGCTCGTTCTCGCCCTGGGGCGGGCTGATGACGCCGGCGATGTCCATGGGGGCGTTCATCCTCTGGGCCCTGGGGTCTTCACTGAGCGCGGCGCGCTGGGGGCGCAGCCCGAGCACCACCGTCGCGGCGCTCGTGGCGTGGACCTTCCCCTTCCTCGCGGTCGCGGAGGCGAAGTCCTCTCAGGAGAACACCTTCATCCTCGCCACGGCCTTCGCCGCGCTGCTCACCGCGAGGGCCATGCCCGCCGCGCTCAGCGTCGGCGTGGCCGCGCTGTACGCCGCCATCGGCCTGTACGCCACGGGGCCCATGGCGCTGTTGGGCCTGGCCACGGTGCTCGCCGTCCTCGCGGTGCTCGAGGAGGTCCCCGCGGTGCTGCGGGTGGGCGCGGGGGGCCGCCGCTTCGCGATGGCGGCGACGGTGGCCTCCGCGCTGGTGATGGCCCCCACGGTGGTGCGCTGGGACGATGCGCACCCCGCCTGGATGGGCCTGGGCGCCATGGTGCTGCCGCTGTTGTGGACGCGCGCCACGCGCCAGCCCTTCTTCGCGTGCCTCGGTGTGCCCTTCGCCTTCGTGGGCTTCCTGGCGATGGGTGGGGACACGCCCACGTGGGCCTTCGCGCTGCCGCTCTTGTCGCTCGCCGTGACGCGGGCGGTGGAGCACGTGCCCGGCTTCAGCACCCTGTTGCTGCGCTCGAACGAGGTGGCGGTCCGCAACCGGCTGTCGCTGGGCATGCAGGTCAGCCTCGCGCTGCTCACGCCGATGGTGCTGCTGACGTCGTGGATGGGGCCGCTGCCGGTGTACTTCCTCACGGCCTCGCTGGCGCTGATGCCCGGGCCCATGCCGTTCCTGCGCGTGTGCGGCGCCGCGCTGCTGCTCATCACCGTTCCCGAGGCGCGGCCCATCGTCACGGTCCTCCTGCTGGCGCTCGCGCTGGCCGAGCACCACGTGGCGCCGAGGCTCTGGGCCTTCTTCCGCAGTCCGCCGGACGCGCAGCTGCGTCAGGTCTCCGTCATCACCGCGCTGGTCATCGCCGCGCTGCCCGTGCTGGAGGACCCGTCGCCGTCGAGGCTCGCGGGCCTCGCGGGTGTGGTCGCCGCGTCCGCGTTCCTCCTGTCCCTGCGTTGGCTGTTGGTGCCGGCGCTCCTGGGGCTCGCGCTCGCGTGCGTGGGACAGACGCAGACGCACCACTTCCTGGAGTGGCGGCCCGAGGCGGGGCTGCCCATCGTCGCGCTGGCGCTGGGGGCCGCCGTGCTGTCCGCCTTCTGTCAGTCGGGGAGCGCGCAGCGCTCGCTCAACAAGGCCGTGGAGCGCTTGATGCCCGGACTGGGCGGCACATGGAGCGAACCCCTGTGGGCGGGGAGCACGGGCGTGTTGGGGCTGCTGCTCCTGGCGAGGCTCGTGGACGCGGGGCCTGGTGCGCTCGCGCCGCATGTGGCGCTGGGGGCCGGGGCGGCGTCGCTGGTGTTGATGGCGACGCGCGAGCGGTGGATGGCGAATGTGGCCACGGCGCTGCTCGGCTTGTCGCTGGTGGCGGCGGTGCCCTTCGTGTGGCTGCCCGCGGTCGTCAGTGGCGCGGGGCTGGCGCTGTGCGTGGCGGGCATGTTCCTGGACGCGCGAGGTGTGCGTGTGGGCGCGGCCCTGCACCATGGCGGTTGGGTGCTGGCGCTGTTGTCGCTGTCGGCGCTGCGCGACCTGCGGCACATCGGGACGCCGCTGTGCTTCGTGTTCGGTCTGGGGGCGGCGTGGGCGGTGGTGTGGCGCCGGAGTGAGCGCGAGGCGGTGGGCTGGCTGGCGTCGCTCGTGGCCGCGCACGGCGTGATGATGCACCTGGGCGCGGTGTACTCCACGGGGCGTGGCTCGGAGTTCATCCTCCCGTACCTCGGTGCGCTCAGTGGGCTGCTCGCCGCGCTCGCGCTGTTCGTGGCGGGCCGGGAGGTGCGCCGGGGCGTGGGGCTGGGCTTCACCGTCGTGGCGCTGATGGAGGTGATGTTCGGCCTGGGGTTGCTGGGGCCGCAGGGGGATGCGCTGCGCGAGGCGCTGGTCGCGTGTGGCGCGCTGGCGGTGCTGCTCTTCGCGCTGGTGCGCCATGCCTCCAGGGAAGAGGACGAGCCCGCCGCGTTCCTGGCCCAGGCGGTGCTCGCGCTGGGGTACCTGTCCATGCGCCTGCTCGGGATGGGAGCGTCTCCGAACTCCGGTGACAGCCTGGCGGCGCTGGTGGGCGGCGCGCTCTTCACGGGCCTGTACTTCTTCGTGCAGCGTGAGGGCTCGGGGCTCACGGTCTTCCGGAGGCCCGCCTTGTGGGGCGCGTACCTGTTCCCGATGGCGGGTCTGCTCTCCGCGCCGTGGGGAGAGCCGCTCCAGGTGGCCGCGCTGCTGGTGGGACATGCGGCGCACTTCGCGGCCCTGGCCTCGCATCCGACGCGCAGGGGCTCGGCCTCGCTCGCGTCGGTGGTGGCCTTCAACGTCGCGCTCTTCCTGGTGTGGCAGGGCACGGGGCACGGCGAGCCGCAGTTCTACGTCATCCCCGCGGGCCTCTCGCTGCTCGCGCTGCTGCGCGTGTTCCGGGGCGTCATCGAGCAGGACACCTACGCACGGCTGCGCGCGGTGGCCGTCACCGTCATCTACGTGGCGGGTGCATGGAAGCCGCTGATGTTCGACGACGGCGGGGCGATGCTCCTGTGTGTGTTCCTCTGCGTGGTGGGCGTGGGCTTCGGCATCGCGTTGCGCATCCGCTCCTACGTGTACCTGGGCACCGCGTTCCTGGTGACGTGTGTGGCGGCGAACCTGGTGCGCTTCGGCATGAGGGACCACCGCGTCGCGGCCGCCTCGCTGTTCATCATGGGCCTGTTCGTCATCGGCTCCATGGTGATGCTCAGCGCCCACCGTGCCGCACTCCTCCAGAGGTACACGCGGGTCCGCGCACTGCTGTCCACCTGGGAGGGCTGACACTTCGAGTTCTTGGCGACAGGCCCCACCTGTGGGATGGAATGCGGCCGCCTTTGTTGGAGGGTCGTCGGTTGTCCAGTCCTCGCCTGCTCGCCATCGTTCCGCTGTGTGCCCTCATCGGCTGCGCCACCGTGAAGTCCCGCGACGTCGGGACGTCTCCGGAGGTGGTGCCTTCTTCAGTGCCGGAGTCCACCGGGGAGGGCACCCAGGTGCCCGCGTCCGACACGCCTCCTGCCGTGGCCCCCGAGGCTGCGTCCGCGAGCGAGACGGTGGCACCGGTGGTCGCGGAGGCACCTCGCGGCGAGCGTGCGCCGGCCGTCGTCGCCACCGTGATGTCCGAGGAGAAGGCCCGGCCGCTGGTGACGGGGGTCATCTCCGCCGCGCTGGAGGCGGTCGCGCTCGTCACGAGTCCGGCCACGGACTCCGCGGGGTTCTGGGAGGCGTACCGCACGCCGATGCAGCTGGCGCGGCTCATCGTGTCGCGCTCGATGCAGCTCGTCGGTGAGCGCAACCTGGGGCGCGTGAGCCGGGGGATGCCGAACGACTGCTCGGGCTTCGTGCGGCTGGCGTATCTCTCCGCGGGCATTGATTTGGTGGCGCACGGCTTCCTCGCCGGGGAGAACGCCGTCTCGGCCATCTTCCGCCGCGCGACGCAGGGCGGCCGGCTGCATCAGCACGCGCCGCGTCCGGGCGACCTCGTCTTCTTCCGCGAGACGTATGACCGCAACCGCGATGGTCGCCGCAATGATGGGATGACCCACATCGGCGTGGTGGAGGCGATTGGAGAAGACGGCACCGTCACCTTCATCCACCGAGGCAGCAAGGGCGTGGCCCGCAGCCGCATGAACCTGGCCCATCCGGACAAGCACCAGCTCTCCCAGGGCGGCCCCGTGGTGAACGACTTCCTGCGCCCGGCGAGCAAGGGCTCTCGCGCCTATGTCACGGGGGAGCTCTTCGTCTCCTACGCGTCTCCCGAGGGGCTGTAGATTTCCGGTGGAGGCTACTCCGGGTCCAGCGCCCAGGTCCCGTTCTCCCAGTGTTTCAGGGTCATGATGGCGTCGAGGGCACCGACGCCGCCTTCCTTCGCCGCCGCCTCCAACACGGCCTTGGCTTCTTCTGTCCGGTAGCGGAGCAGGAAGCCCGCCGCCATGGCGCGAACGTCCGTGCGGGGATGCGTCAGCAGGACTGTGAGGGCTTCTCGACCTGCGTTCCCCTGGGCTCGGAGTTGCTGAAGCGCCGCGATGTACTGCTTGGCGTGGCGGTTGCCCGTCCTGGCATCTCCTCGCCGGATGGCATCGGTCTGGGCCGCGACGTTCTTCGCGATTCGCTCGACCAGTTCCTCCAGTGTCATCACCAGAGCCCCTTGCTCACGTTCTCGATGGCCAGCAGCCCGAACTTGCGCTGCGCCTCATACGACTGCGTGCTCAGCCACTGCCTCACGGTCTGTGTATACGACTGCGTGATGGGATGGCGAATCGATGAGTACAGGGCGCTGACCTCCGTGTGCAGGTCCTTGTCCAAGGGAATGATGTTCTCGGTGTTGTGGAGGGACTGGGGGCCGAAGCGCGTCACGTTGCCCGGGGTCTGCTCGACGATGTGGTGCCACTGCTTGTCCTGGCCCGCCGGGCCCATTGCCTTCTTGAATCCGCTGAACGAGCCCCAGGCCTTGTAGCCCGCAGGACGCGTCTTCGCGGAGGCTCCGCCTCCCTTGCCGCCGGCCGCCATGGCCACCGCGTTGGGCGCGAGGGCGATGGTGACGGTCTCCGCACTCACCGCCACCGTGCCGACGTCCGCGACCGCCGCGAGCCTGATGCCCATCTGGGCTTCGGCCTGCACCGCCGCCTGCGAGGCGCCGGGAAACTTTGGCACCTTCGCCCCCAGGCCCGCCGCCGTGTTTCCAATGGCGGCGGTGGCCAGCATGGCGAACGCTCGCGCCGCGTTGCGGCCCATGACCTGGCCGTAGCGCTCTCCCGCCTCGCGTAGCTCGTCGAACGTGGTGGCCTGCTCTGCCTCCTCCACCAATCGCTTGAAGCCCACGATGAGGCTCCAGAAGGTATCGACCCCGACATAGGCGATGAGCGAGGCGGTCATCACCGCGGCCACGCCCTTCGAGAGAGGCTCGGGCACCGCGAGCAGGATGCAGTACGTGGTCCACGTCCAGAGAACCGCCGCCATCATGGCCTGCGGGTCGGCCATGCCCTTGAAGGCATCCATCATCTCTTCCCACACGACGCCCTGTGCCAAGGCCATGGCCAGGGCGTAACGGCCATCGCCGGTGACAGTGGAGGTCTCCACCAGGATGCGCAGACAATCGCCGGGCTTGTTCGAGCGTTCGCACCAGCGCAGGTAGGCACGCGTCAGTTCCACCTCGGTCGTGGGTGGTTCGCCCTCCAGGTGGGCGCCCGGTCCCAGCGGGATGACACGATGAACGCGTGGCTCGTACAGGTACGCACCGCTGCGCGAATCCACCTCGAACAACCGCCGGGCTGCATCCTGGGGATGGGGGGATGGCCGCACGCTCTGGGCCAGCGCTTCCACGGCTTCAGCGAAGTCGTCCTCGTCCAACTCCACTGGCGCGCCATCGCCGCTGGTAGGGGTGAGGATGGTGGGCTCGCCGCGGCCCGTGTGCAGGCGCACGGACTTCGTGGTGCCGCTGCATCCGGCCAGCATCACGAGCAGTAGAGGAAGCGCCCATCGTGGCGGCATGCGGAGCCCTCGCGCTGGCTCCCGTCCGAGGAAGCCCATCGTCGACCTGTGGTCGTGGAATATTAGTTGGACCAACTCCTACGCGTCTCCCGAGGGGCTGTAGATTTCCAGTCGACATCCCGCACCCCGCGTGGCTTTGAAGCTTCGCGAGGTTGTTGCGTCATGTCGGGCATGAGAATCGCCCTGCTTGTCGGTGGTCTGTTGCTCGCCTCGGGCTGTGTCGTGCACTCGCGCTCCGAGCCGCGTCCCGGGCCCTCGCGGCCTCCTCCACGTCCGTCCTCCATGTCCTACAAGGAGGCCGTGGACCGGGGCTTCGGGGAGTGTCGCTCGCGCCGCTATGACTGCCGCCTCAAGGAGGCGCACCGCACCGGACGCGATGTCTGGAAGGTGAAGTTCGAGGCCTCGGCGCCGGGGGCCCGGGGCCACCTGCACCTCGAATACGACGCCTTCTCCCGCAACCTGCTCAAGGTGGACGAGAAGGTGAAGGCACGCCGGGACAGGGACGACGACTGGGATGACGATGACCACCGTCACGGCCACGGTCGCGGCAAGGGCAAGAAGAAGGGGCACGCCCACCGCGACGACTGACGCGCGCTCCGTCGGGCCCGGGACGGGATTCCCGGCCCTTCAGCCGCCCTTCTTGTTCAGCCGCTGCAGGGCTCGGTTCGCCTCGGCCTGACCGCAGTCTCCGCTCTTGCCGACCTCCAGCTCCGCGAGGCGGACGAGGGCGGGGACGGCGTCCATGTTGCCCAGCACGCCCAGTCTCCGCGCGGCGAGCCGGCGCAGCTCACACTCCTTGGCCTCCAGCGCCTTGGCGTAGCCCTCGACCAGGTCGAACCCGTCCGTCTCCTTCGCGGCGTCCAGGTAGCGCACCGCGCCCCACTGCTTGAGCGAGAAGTCGCTCTCCACCAGGTCGATGAAGTACGGACGCACCCGCTCCCGGGGGATGTTGCTCAAGAGCTTGCGCAGGTCGTCGGAGTCCTTGCGGCCGTAGTCCTCCGCGAGCCCGTCCAGAATCGAGTCCTCCACGCCGGCGCGACCCTCGTCGTCCAACGTGGCGAGCAGCACCCGCTCCTTGTCGTGATTGCCCAGCGCGTGGTGCGTCGCCGCGAGCGCGCGTCGCACCGAGGCCTGCTTCTGCTCCTCGTTCGACGTCGCGTTCAGCAGCGCGAGCGCCTCCTCCGTCCTGCCGTCCTCCAACAGCGACAGGGCCTTCACCGCGGGGCGATTCAAATGCCACACCCACGCGGCGACGAGCAGCAGGAGCACCCCCGCCAGCGCGCCCGCGTGCTTCGGCTTCGCTCGCGCCAGCGCCACGGTGGCTTGGGCGCGCGCCTTCAACTTCGCGGGCGTCAGCTCCTCGCGCAGCCACGGACCCACCCCCCGCAGCGACTGTCGCGGCGAGAAGTCGCGCACGCGCTGGAGGCGCTCACGGGTCCGCTGGGTCATCGAGGCCCAGGCCACGCCCGTCCTGCGCAGCGCCGGCGCGAGGTGCACCGCGAGCGCGCTCTGCTTCTCGAAGCGGCCACCGAAGGGCGGGCCCTCGGCCATGCGCAGGCAGCGGTAGAGCTGCAACTGCTCCTCGCGGCCGGGCAGGGTGATGGAGCCACACGGCTCCACCTCCGCCTCGGCGCGGTTGCGCGCCAGGTTCACCGCCTCCGTGAAGGTGACCTCGCCCGCGGCGGCGACGTGCTCCACCGTCTCCACCACCTCCATGGGCTCGCCCAGCACGGTGTCGGCGGTGAGCAGCACCTCGCCCGCGTGCAGACACACGCGCACGTTCAGCCGCTCCCCGTCGGGCAGCGACTGGTTGTGGCGCCACAGCTTGTCCTGCATCGCCATGCCGCACAGCACCGCCGCGGTGGGCGAGCGGAACACCACCAGGAGCGCGTCCCCGCGCTTCTGCACCAGCCGCCCCTCGTGCTCCTTCACCAGCGGAATCAGCAGGCGGTCGTGCGTCTCCAGCATCCGCGCGTTCTCTTCGTGCGTCTGCCGGCTGGTGCGCTCGGTGAAGCCCTGGATGTCGGTGAGCATCACCGTCAGGTTCTGCGGCTTCACCACCGAGTTGCTGCCGGACAGGGACGGGCTCGCGCCCGACGGCCGGGTGCCGAAGGCCGCCGTGCCCGTGCGCACCATGCCCGGCGGAAGGCTGTGCGCGCCCGAGGTGGCCACCGCGCCGTACGCGGCCGTGCCCTGGCTGATGCGCTGGGACGTGGCGGGCACCGGGGCGTCCGCGCCCCCGAAGACGGAGGTGCCGGTGGGGCCGGGCGCGGCGGCCGCGGGCGTCTCGCCGGTGCCGAAGACGGACGTGCCCGAGGGCGAGGTGACGGTGGCGGGCATCCCGGCGTAGGCGGGCGTGCCCAGCCCCGGTGTCAGCGCGGAGAGCGAGGCGTGGGCCGCGGCGAGCGCGTCCGCCAGCTCGTGCGCGCTCTGCGTGCGCCTGGCCGGGTTCTTCTCCAAGAGCTTCATCACCAGCGACAGCAGGCCGATGTAGCGCGACAGCGACGGAGCCGCCCGGTCCAATGGCAGCGGCGCGTGCGAGGCGTGCTGCGCGAGGAAGTGACGCGCCTGGGGCCCGTCGAACGGCAGGCGCCCGGAGAGCACGCGGTAGATGAGCACGCCGAAGGTGTACAGGTCGCTGCGCGTGTCCACCTTCGCGCCCACCGCCTGCTCCGGCGACAGGTACTCGGGGGTGCCGAGCACCACGCCCACCTGGCTGACGTTGCTCTGCGCGTCCGGCTCCACGAGTCGCGCGATGCCGAAGTCGAGCAGCCGCGCCTGCTCACCGCGCGCGCCGGGGGAGATGAAGACGTTCTCCGGCTTCAGGTCGCGGTGGATGATGCCCTTGTCGTGGATGGCGGCCAGGCCCTCCGCGAGCTGGTGGAGCAGCGGCAGCGCGCGCCCCGGCGGCATGGGCCCCCGGGTGAGCACGTCGTAGAGGCTCTCGCCCTCCACGAACTCCATCACCAGGCAGGCGTGATCCCCCGACTCGCCGAAGTCGACGATGTGGACGACGGCGGGGTGCTCGACGGCGGAGAGGAGGCGGGCTTCGCGCTTGAAGCGCTCGGCCATGCCGGGCTGGGCGTTGAGGTCGTGGTGCAGGACCTTGATGGCCACCTTGCGGCCCAAGGAGACCTGTTCACCCAGGTACACTTCCCCCATGCCGCCCGAGCCCAACGGACGGAGGACTCGGAAGCGACCGTCGAGGACGAGAGAGTCGGGAGCCAGCACGCCGGGCGCATCTTGTCCGACTTCGCGTTCGCGCGCATGACGAACCGCACGGGGGCGGCCCTGGGGCCGCTCTGCCCCTCCGGCTGCCCCCCGGGCGGGGGATTGCCATAAATTTCGGGGGCTTGGGCACCGTGGTAGCGTCCAGGCTCCCGCGATGGCCAACGAGAGCGACTCCCCCAAGCCCACCGCGGCGCCCGACGCGCGCGCCGCAGCACCCGAGCTGCGCCTGCTGGACCGCAGGGCCTTCGTGGGCTTCCCCGCGCTCGAAGTCACGCCCGGGCTGCGCATCTCCGACTTCGCCCTCCAGATTCCGGACGTCAGCTTCCCCTTCAACGTCAGCGCCGGGGCCACGCGTTATCAGCGCAAGAAGCTGAGCTTCGGCTTCCTGGAGCTGAGCGTCGACGCGGACCTCGTCACGCGGCGGGTGGCGGAGCTGGCCGGGAAGCTGGCGGGCATCGAGGAGCTGCGGCTGCACTTCCGTCCCGGCTACCTGGAGGGCCAGGGGCGGCTGCCCGCGCCGGAGCGCACGCCGTTCACGTTCAAGGTCGCCTTCGACGCGGATGGCGAGAAGCTCGCCGTCTACCTGTACGACGTGCGGCTGTACGGCTTCTCGTCGACGCCGTCGGTGCAGGTGCCGGGGCTGTTGTCCGCGGCGGTGGGTGCGCTGGCGCTGGTGCCCGACGTGGAGGTGCGCGGGGCCTCGGGGTTCTCCACGCGCGTGCTGCCCGCGCTGTGTCAGCTCGCGGCGGTGAGCCGTGGCTACAAGATGCCGTCGCTGGACACCGCGCGCCTGTCGGCCGCCGAGGTGTCGAGCACGGGCCTGCGGCTGCGCTTCGCGGCGGGGGGCCTGCCGCCTCCGTCCGCGCCGGACGAGGAGCTGCTGCTCACGCTCGAGGGTGCGCGGGCGTTCGCGGACGCGGAGGGGCTGGTCGCCCAGGGCCGTCTGGCCGAGGCGCGACAGGTGTATCTGCAGGCCGGGGACGCGCAGGACGCGCACCCGTTCGCGGCGGAGCGGCTGTTGTCGCTCCTGGTCGCGGACCCCCAGGCGCACGAGCTGGCCCTGGACGTGGCGGCCACGCTCCAGCGCAGGCGGGACCGGAGCCCCGCGGCGCTGTGGGGCGAGGCGGTGGTGCGCGAGCGCCGGGGCGAGGGGGCTCGCGCGGCCGAGCGCTATCTGGCGCTGTGCGCGCTGGCCCGGCGCACGTCCGAGGAGGCCGCGGCCTTCTTCTCCGCCGAGGCCGCCGCGCGCTGCTCTCGCGACACCGCGCCCCAGGTCGCGGTGAAGGCGCTGCACGAGCTGCTGGGGCTCAAGCCGGACCACCTGCCGTCGCTCAAGGCGCTGGCGCGCGCGTCGGACCAGGCGCGCGACAGGGCCGGCGCGGTGCGGGCCTATCGCCGGCTGGCGGCGCTCGCTCGCGACCCGCACGAGGCCGCGGACGCGCACGTGCACCTGGCCCGGCTGTGCGCGCAGACGGAGGACGACATCGCCGGCGCGCGCCTGCACTGCGAGGCCGCTCTGCGACTGGCGCCGGACCAGGCCGATGCGCTGCTGCTGCTCGGTGAGCTGTGTCACCGCGGCGGCGAGCACCTGCGCGCGCTGAAGGCGTTGGACCGCCTGCGCGAGGTGTCCATGGCCCGGCACGAGCTGGACCGGGTGGGCCACGCCGACCTGATGGCCGGCCGCGTGTGGGAAGAGGGCTTGAAGCAGCCGGAGAACGCGCTGCTGCGCTACCGCGAGGCGGTGTCGCTGCTGCCCGGCGAGCCCGAGCCGCTGTTCGCCGCCGCGCGCGTGGCGGAGGGGCTGGGCCGGCTGCAGGAGGCGCTCGCGGGCTATCAGCAGGCGCTGGAGCTGGCGGGGCCGGCGCCGCGCTCGGAGGGCATCCGCCACGCGGCGCATGCCAGCCACCACGCGCTGGCCAGGCTGTACCGCTCGCGGCTGGGAGACCCGGCGCGCTCGCGCGAGCACCTGGAGTCCGCGCTCGCGCTGGACCCTCGCGACGCGCTGGCGCTCGAGGAGCTGATTCCGTACTTCCGCATCACCGGCAAGTCGCTGGAGCTGGCCGACGCGCTGGAGAAGTCCGCCGCGCTCCAGGACGAGCCCTCCAAGCGCGCCGCGTCCTGGGCCGAGGCGGGCGAGCTGTACCGCGGGCGGCTGCAGCAGCCGGAGAAGGCGGAGCGACTGCTGCTGCTCGCGCTGGAGGCGGACGCCGACCACCGGCCGTCGCTGGAGTCGCTGCTGGCGCTGGCCGAGGCGCGCCGCGACGGTCCGCTGCTCACGCGGTGCCTGTCCGCGCTGGCGCGGCTGTCCACCGACGTGAAGGAGCGCGCGCAGAAGTACCGGCGCCTCGCGGTGGCCGCGCGCGACCTGGCGTTCGACCTGGACCTGGCGGTGCACTCGCTGCAGGAGGTGCTCCGCGCGGAGCCGGATGACCTGCCGGCGCTGGGGGAGCTGTGCGCCCTGCAGCGCAAGCGCGCGGACATGGCCGGGCTGGCCGTGGCGCTGGAGGAGCGCGCGCGGGTGGCCGAGGCACAGGGCGACAAGCGCCTGGCGGCGGCCGCGCTGCGCGAGCTGGCCGGGGTGCTGGAGGCCCGGCTGGGGCGCGTGGGCGATGCGCTGGTGGCGCTGGAGAAGGCGGCGCGGCTCGCGCCCGACTCCGCGGTGCTGCTGGACCTGGCGGACCTGTCCCTGCGCTGCGACCGCCCCGAGCATGCGCGGCGCGCGCTGGAGTCGCTCTTGTCCACGCTGCCTCGCACGGCGGCGCCGGAGAAGCTGGCGGACGTGCGGGCCCGACTGGGACGCGCGTGCGAGATGCTCGGCGACCGCGAGGGCGCCATCGCCGCGTACGCACAGGCGCTGCCCTTGCGCCGGCTGGACGACGCGCTGGCCGCGCGGCTGGAGGCCCTCTACACGGAGGCCGGCGAGACGCAGGCGCTGGCCGAGCTGTGGGCGGGCCGCGCGCAGGCCCTGATGGGCGCCGAGCGCGCCGAGGAGGCCGCGCCGCTGTTCCTGCAGAGCGCCCGCGCGCTGCTGGAGCGGGGCGAGAAGTCCGCCGCGCTGCTGCGCCTGTCCGCCGCGCTGGAGGCGAGCCCCGAGGGCCCGCTGGCGGCCGAGGTGCTGGAGTCCCTGGCCGAGCTGGAGCTGGAGCGGGGCGAGAAGCTGGAGGCCGCGCGCCTGTACGCGCGCCGCGCCGTGCTGGTGCCCGAGGACCGCGCGGGCGCGCGGCTCTTGTTCCGCGCGTCGCTCCTGGCGGCGGGCACCAGCCGCGAGGAGGCGTTCCTCGCCGAGGCGCTCGAGCGCGACGCGTCCTTCGCTCCCGCGCGGCAGCGCCGGGGTGAGCTGAAGCTACCCACCGATGCGCGGGCCGCGCTGGACGACTTCGAGGCGGTGCTGGCGCTGCCTCCCGTGGACGCCGACGCGCCTCGCGAGGCGGAGCGCGTGTCCCTCACGCGCAAGGCCGCGGGCGCCGCCGTGCGCGCGGGCCGCACCGACTCCGCGCGCCGCCTGTTGGCCGAGTACTGCATCCGCGCGCCGGAGGACCTGGACGCGCGCGTGGAGCTGGCCAACCTGCACCGCAAGGCGGGCGCCCGCGAGGCGCTGGCGGACCTGCTGGTGGAGCTGTGGCCGCGCCTGTCCGGCGAGCCTCGCCGCGCGGCCCGTCGCGAGCTGGCGGAGCTGTCGCTGTCGCTGGGGCGCGCGGGCGCGGCGATGGACTCGCTGCGCAGCCTGCGCCTCGAGGAGCCGCACGACACGTGGGCGGCGCAGGCGCTGCTCGACTTGCTGCCCCCGCCGGGCACGGGCTCCGTGGAGGAGGAGGCCGAGCGTCTGGAGCTGTTGGGCGCCCTGGTGACCTCGTCGTCGGGGGAGGAGCGCGCGGAGCTGCTCGCGCGCCGCGCCGTGCTTCACCGCGCGGCCCACCGGGTGTCCGCCGCGCGCGAGGACTTCTCCGAGGCCGCCACGCTGTCTCGCCGCCCCGCGCCGCTGCTGCTGGCGCTGGCGGAGCTGGCGCGTGAGTCCGAGGACGAGGCGGGTGAGCTGGAGGTGTGGCGTCGCGCGGTGGTCGCCGATGCCCAGCTCGGCGCGCGCGCCCGCGAGCGACTGCTCGCCCTGGGGACGACGCTGGCGGAGAAGGACGTCCGGCCGCTGGCGCGCGAGGCGCTGCTCGCCGCCGTCGCCCTGTCGCCCTCGGAGGCGGAGCGCTGCGACGCCTGGCTCACCCTGGCCGACCTGGCCCGCCGTGACGAGCGTCCGGACGAGGAGGCCAGCGCGCTGGCCGAGGCCGCGAGGCAGGGCCCCACGCCCCGCCGCGTCGAGGCGCACCTGGCCCGCGCCGCGCTGCTCGAGTCGCGCGGAGCGCTGGCCGACGCGCGCGAGAGCCTGCGGGCGGCGCTGGCGCTGGCGCCCCGACACGCGGGCGCCACGGCGTCGCTGCTGCGCGTGCTGCGGACCCTGGGAGACTGGGCCGCGCTGGCCGAGGTGCTCGCGGCCGAGGCGCCCCACGCGGGGTCGGGCGAGGCCGCGACGATGTACTCGGAGCTGGCGTCGCTCTACCTGGAGCGCCTGGACCAGCCGGGCCCCGCCGAGGCGGCGCTGCGCCACGCGCTGCGGCTGACCCCGGACGACGCGAACGCGCGGCGCCAGCTGGTGTCCCTGGTCGCGGGCCGGGGCGAGCTGCGCGAGGCCGCGGCGCTGCTGGAGACCGCCGCCGAGAGCGCGAGCGCGACGGAGGCCGCCACGCTGCTGCGCGAGGGCGCCGCCTACGCGCGCGACGCGGAGGACCTGGAGCGCGCGCTGAAGCTGTCGCGCAAGGCGCACGCCCTGGTGCCCGCGCGCGGCGCGGAGCTGGCCTCGCTGGCGGAGCTGCTCTACCTGCGCGGCGCGGTGGTGGAGGCGCTGCCGCTCCAGGAGACGCTGGCCCTGGCGGTGGACTTCTCGGGCGACGTCGAATCCGCCGAGGCCACCTGGCTGCGGCTGGGCGAGCTGGCGGAGAGCGCGGGCGAGACGAAGCGCGCGGTGGGCGCGTACCGGAAGCTGCTCGCCGAGCGGCCCCTGTGCGAGGCCGCGGTGCAGCGGCTCTCCGCGCTCCTGGAGAAGGACGACCCGCGCGGCGCCTTCGAGGTGCTCGTCACCCACGCGCGCTCGCTGGCACCGTCCGAGGACACGGTGCGGCGGCTCGTGGTGCTGGCGGACAAGGCGCGCGCGTCGCTCGCGGACGCGGGCGTCGCGGCGTCGCTCTTGTCGCACGCGGCGCAGATGGCCCAGACGCCGCTGCCCCTGCGACTGCGGCTCGCCGCGCTGTACCGCGAGACGGGGCGCTCGCTGGAGCTGCTCACGGAGCTGCGTCAGGTGGCCGCGCTCAGCCTCCAGGTGGGCGACGTGTCCGCGACGCTCGCGGCCTACGACGAAGAGGCCCGGCTCGCCGAGTCCACCGGCCGCGCGGACGACGCGCTGCGCGCGCTCGCGGATGCACGCGACCTGCTGGAGTCGCGTGGCCGTCCCGCCGAGGCCGCCGTGTCCGAGCGCCGCCGCGCGGAGCTCTTGCGCGACGTGAAGCTGGACCTCGCGGCCGCGGAGGGCGCGCTGGACCGGGCCTTCTCGCTGGCGGAGGACCTGGGCACCGCCCGCCTGGGCGCCGCGCTGGCCGAGCGCCGCGACGACGCCGAGGCCGAGGCCCTGTGGCTGGAGCGCGCGCTGCCGCTGCTGGACGACGCCAGGCAGGCCGCGGCACTGCGGCTGCGGCTGGCGAAGCTGCACCTGGGCGTGCTCGCGGACGCGGAGGAGGCGGAGCGCTTCCTGCGCGAGGCGCTGCGCGAGGACCGCTCGCTCGAGGAGGCCGAGGCGCTGCTGGCCCGGCTGCTGGAGCGCGACGGCCGCATGGCGGAGCTGGCCGCCTGGTACGAGGAGTGCGCCGAGGGCGAGCCGGACGCGGAGCGCCGCGCCGAGCTGCTCCTGCGCGCCGCCGTGCTTTACCGCGACAGGGCGGGGCGCCCCGACGCGGCCGCCGCGGCCTTCATCGCCGCGCGCGCGGCGCGCCCGGACGACCTGGACCTCACCGCGCAGGCCGCGGAGCTGTTGCACGAGGTGAAGCGGCACGCGGACGCCGCCGAGTTCGACGCGGTGCTGCTGGAGGCCGACCCGTTCCGCGAGCCCGTCTTCACCCGGCACCGCGCCTTCCTGGAGGAGTCCGAGGACCACCAGTCGCTCGCGGAGCTGATGTTGCGGCGCGCCCAGCGTCAGTCCGACGTGGACGCCGCGGCCAGCTACCTGGCGGCGGCCCGGGCCTTCCGCGCGGGAGGCGCCCGCGAGCGCGCGCTCCTGTGCGAGGACCGCGCCTTCGAGCTGGACCCCGCGAGCGTCGAGGCCTTCGAGCAGGTGCGCGAGCGCGCGGCCACGGACGTGCGCCGGTTGTCGGAGCTGCTCGCCCAGCGCGCGCGAGCCCTGCCTCGCGAGCAGTCGCTGCCCCTCCTGCGTGAGCGCGCCACGCGCCTGCTGGACGCGGGAGAGGCGCTGCTGGCCGCCGAGGCCTTCGACGTGTACCTGGCGAGCGCGGGCGACGATGTGGAAGCGCTGTCCGCCCGCGCGGAGCTGGCGGCTCGCAGTGGTGGCCCCGCCGCCGCGCGGCCGTATGACCGGCGGCTCCTGGACGCGGGTGGAGACGCGCTGCCGGTGCCGGTGCGCGCGCGGACCTGGCTGCGGCTGGGCCACGCGTCGCTGGGCGCGAACGCGTACCACGACGCGGCGGATGCCTTCGAGTCGGTGGTGTCGCTGGAGCCCGACGGCGAGCGCGGCCGCGAGGCGCTGTCGCTGCTGGCGGAGGTGCACTCGCGCACGGGCAACGCGCCGGGCCTGTACCGCGCCTCGCTGCAGCTGGCCCGGCGCGCGGAGGACACGGCGACGGCGGAGGTGCTGTACCGCCGCGCGGCGGACCTGTTCGAGGACCCGAGGGAGGCCATCGACGCGCTGCTGCCCCTGGCGCGGCTGCGTCCCGCGGACGCCTCCGTCATCGACCGGGCCGTCGCGGGCCTGCGCGCGATGGGCCGCCACGGCGACCTCTTGGCGGTGTACGAGTCCGGCGCCGAGGCCGCGGGAGGCGCCCGCGCCGCCGAGCTGCTCCTGGCCGCCGCCACCGTGGCCGCCGAGTCGCTCGCGGACGCGGACGCGGCGTGGGAGCTCACCCAGCGCGCCGCCGAGGCCGCGCCCGAGGACGTCACCGCGCTGCGCGCCCTGGTGACGGGCCTGCGCGAGCGTCGCGAGACGGCCCGGCTGCGTCAGGCCCTGGAGCGGCTGGTGCCGCGCCTGGAGGACGCGGACGAGGCGGCCCTGCTGCGGCTGGAGCTGGCCGCGCTGCTGGAGGCCGAGGGCGAGACGTCCACGGCCCGCGAGGCGCTGGAGGCGGTGGTGGGGCGCGGCGCCTCGGGCGCGGGCTACGCCGTCGCGCTGGAGGAGCTGGAGAAGCTGCTGACGGACGTGCCCTCGCGCCGGGCCGAGGTCCAGGTGGCCCGCGCCGAGCTGACGTCGGGACGCGAGCGTCGCTCGCTGATGCTCGCGGCGGCCCGAGCCTTCGAGAGCGCGGGGCGGCTGCCGGACGCGCTGAAGGCGGCCAGGGCCGCGGCGGCCGTCGAGCCGGACGTGGACGCGACGCTGCGGGTCGCCCACCTGTACCGGGCCTCGGGCGAGGCGCCCAAGGCCGCGACGGCGCTGCTGCAGGCGGCCCGGCTCGCGTCTCCGGACGAGCGTCCGCCGCTGCTGCTGGAGGCCGCGGACCTCTGGGAGAAGGCGGGCGAGCACGGCGAGGCGTTGGAGGTCATCGAGCGCATCGCCACCGAGGCGCCGGACATGCTCGCGCCGTCGGAGCTGGCCGAGCGCTTCGGCCGGCTGGGCGCCTTCGCCCGCGCGCTCGAGGTCGGCTTCGCGCCCGCGATGCTGGCCGGCGAGCTGACGGACGCGCTGGCCATGGCCGCGCAGGCCGGCGACGCGGCCCGCACGCGCGAGGCGCTGTGGGCCCTGGTCGCGCAGGCGGACGCGGACCCCGCCCACGCCTCCGCGCTCGCGGACGGGCTGCGCGCGGAGCACGACGCGGAGGGGCTGCTGGAGCTGGCGGCCCTGTCCGGGTCCAGGGACGCGGCCTTCGCCGTGGCCCTGCGCGACGAGGTGCTGCGCGACCCGGACGCGCCCGAGCTTCAGCGCCTGCGCGCCCTGGACGAGCTGTCGAGCGACGCGGGCTTCGCGGCCCGGCTCACGCTGCTGTTGCCCGGCCTGGAGAAGCACCCGGAGGTGCTCTCGGAGGCGGTGCTGAACCGGGTGCGCGCGCTGCCGGACGCGTCGCGTGTGGAAGCGCTCGCCATGGCGGCGGAGGGCTGGACGTCCCGCCGCAAGTCGCTGCTGCTCGAGCGCCACATGCTGGAGTTCAGCCTGGGGCGCTTCGACGCCGCCGCGCGCACGCTGGGCCAGCTCATCGAGGTGGAGGAGGACGCGCGCGCACGCGCCACCCTGCACCTGGAGCAGGGCGAGCTGTTGCTCAGCCCGCTGGAGCGGACCGACGAGGCCCGCGCGGCCTTC
The DNA here is from genome assembly GCF_006518215.1 of Myxococcus sp. AB025B. NCBI lineage: Bacteria > Pseudomonadati > Myxococcota > Myxococcia > Myxococcales > Myxococcaceae > Myxococcus > Myxococcus sp. AB025B. The sequence goes on along the minus strand of NZ_SRLW01000024.1, from coordinate 31,674 downwards.
GAGCGCGCGCTCGAGGATGACGCCACCTGCGTGACGGCGCTGCACAACCTGCTCGCGCTGGTGGACGAGGCCGAGGACCCGGCCGTCTTCGTGTCCCTCGCCGAGCGCCTGGTGGCCACGGAAGGGCCCGCCGCCGCGACGCAGCACCGCGAGCGCTGGGCGGACGCGTACGAGATGCTGGGCCAGGTGGCCGAGGCCGCCGCCCAGTTGGAGGCGCTGCCGGAGACCGAGGAGCGCCTGGCCCGCCGCGCGAGGCTCGCGGAGGAGCGGGGCCTCACGGGCGAGGCGCTGCGGCTGCGCGAGCGGCTCACCGACGAGCCGGGGATGCTGGAGTCCATCCTGCGTGGCTACCTGGACGCGCAGCTGGTGGCGCCCGCGGCCCGGCTCGCCGAGCGCCTCCTCGACGGCGCGGGCCTGTCGCCGGAGGTCCTCCGCCTGGCCTGTGAGCGGCTGTCGCCCGTGTCGGAGGGCGCCGTGTTCGCCACGCGCGTGTGGCCGGGGCTGTTGCGCGCATCCCCGCTGGACGTGGATGGCTGGACGCTCTACGCCGAGGCCCTGCGGCTCGTCGGACGTCAGGACGCGGCCGAGCGCGCGGATGGCCTCGGCGCGGCGCTGTCCTCCAGCACGGCGCTGGTGACGCGCGTGCCGGTGTCGCCGCTGCCTTTGCCCTCGGGCTTCCAGCACGCGCCGCCCGCCCGGTTGCTGCCGGTGACGACCGAGAGCTTCCCGCGCCTGTTCGCCGCGCTGCGGCCCGCGCTGACGTCCCTGGGCGCCGGGGCGCTGTCGGTGGGCGTGGACCCCATCGGCGGGGTGGAGGCGTACCTCACCGCGCCGGACGCCCTCGTGCTGGGCGCGGGCGCGCTCGCGTGCTTCGACGCGGTGGAGCTGGGCTATCTGTGCGCGCTGGCCCTGGCGCTCGGAGAGGCGGGCGTGAAGCTTTCCCGCCCGGGCGAAGTCCCCGGCTTCGACGCAGCGGCCGTGGCGGCCTTCCGCGCGGTGCCCTCGTCGCTCGCGGCGGGGCGCGTGCTGGCCCGGCTGGATGCCAAGGTGCGCGGGGGTGACCCGGCGCGGGTGGATGTGGGCGCGGTGCTCGCACAGGGGGAGACCTTCCGGGCGGTGGCCCTTTGCGTGCTCGACCTCGGGTAGCCGTGTAGCCTGCCCGGCCGTATGCGCCTGAAGCCCCTGCTGCTCTCCGTCCTCCCCGCCGCCGCCGTCGTCGCGGCCATGGCCTGCAACACGGACCCGGTGTACCCAGGCAACCAGTTCCTGGGCACCTTCCAGTTCGAGGCCCGACTGGACCCGGCGAACACCACCTGCGACGCCTCCATGCCGGAGTTCGCGCAGGTGGACGACGCGGGCGTGTTCCGCTTCGAGGGCACGTTCTCCCGCAACGAGGACGGCGGCACGGGCTGGCTCACCGTGCAGGGCTTCAACCGCGACGCGAAGTTCGAGGGGCAGCAGGTCGACTCCATGCTCCGCGCGACGTCGCTGCGCGCGTCCTGTGGCAGCACCTGCAAGGACTCCCAGATTGAGGAGTCACTGAAGGTGACGCTCTTCAGCGACAGCCAGGCGCGGCTGCTCAACCGCGACTGCAACGGCTTCGACGGCGGCATCCCCGACGCCAGCCCGCCGGCCCCCACGGAGAGTGGCTACGACGTGGCGCTCGCGTGCGGCGCGCTGACGGACGTCTTCCTGCCGGGCTCGTGTACGTGTAATCCGACGACGTGCAGGACTGCGTACAAGGTGCAGGGAGTGCGGAGGGACTGATGACGAAGCGTGCGGTGGTGCTGACCTCGGGGGGCCTGGACTCGACGACGTGCGTGGCCATGGCGAAGGCGAAGGGCTTCGAGCCGGTGTGCCTGGCGGTGGCGTATGGCCAGCGGCACGCGGTGGAGCTCGAGCGGGCGCGCGAGGTGGCGACGGCCCTGGGCGTGAAGGACTTCCGGGTGGTGGGCATCGACCTGCGCCAGGTGGGCGGCTCCGCGCTGACGGCGGACATCGACGTGCCCAAGGACCGGCCCGCGGATGAGATGAGCCACGGCGTCCCGGTGACGTACGTGCCCGCGCGCAACGCGCTGTTCCTCTCGCTGGCGCTGGGACTGGCCGAGGTGGTGGGCGCCACGGACATCTACATCGGCGTCAACGCGGTGGACTACAGCGGCTACCCCGACTGCCGGCCGGAGTTCATCCGCTCCTTCGAGGCGATGGCCAACCTGGCGACGAAGGCGGGCGTCGAGGGCGCACGCTTCACGGTGCACGCGCCGCTGTCCGGCCTGACGAAGGCGGACATCATCCGCGAGGGCGTCCGCCTGGGCGTGGACTACGGCATCACCCACTCCTGCTACGACCCGGACGCGCAGGGCCGCGCCTGCGGGCGCTGTGACAGCTGCCTGCTGCGCAAGAAGGGCTTCGAGGAGGCCGGCGTGCCGGACCCGACGCGCTACACGGTGGAGGCCGGAGCATGAGGACGTGGCTGCTGGTGGCGGCGCTGGGCCTGTCGGCTCCGGTGCTCGCGGAGGATGCGGGGAAGAAGAAGGCCAGGCCCGCGAGCACCTCGCCGCTGGTGGACGCCTCCACGGTGGTGGAGGACCTGGCGCTGGACCTGCGCTATGCGACGGAGGACAACTTCCTGAAGAAGAAGGTGTACCCGGACACGGCGCGCTGTCTGCTGCTGCCGGAGTCCGCGCGCAAGCTGAAGGCGGCCGCGGACGTGCTCCGGCCCAAGGGCTACCGGCTCAAGGTCTACGACTGCTACCGGCCCCGCGCGGTGCAGTGGGAGATGTGGAAGATCATGCCCGTGCCTGGCTACGTGGCGGACCCGCGCAAGGGCTCCAACCACAACCGGGGCGGCGCGGTGGACCTGACGCTGGTGACGCTGGACGGGCAGGAGGTGGAGATGCCCACCGCCTTCGACACCTTCACGCCCGCCGCGCACCACGGCTACGCGGGAGGCACCGAGGCGTCGCGCCGTCATCGCGAGGTGCTGCGCGAGGCGATGCTGGGCGCGGGCTTCACGCCCAACCGCATGGAGTGGTGGCACTACGACCTGCCGGACGCGAAGTCGCGGCCGGTGCTGGATGTGCCCTTCACGTCGGAGAAGCAGGGCGGGCAGGCGGGCTGACGGCGCCATGATGGAACCGTGATGATGCCGGCGGGCCGCCTGCGGCAGGCTTCGCACCATCCCAAGGAAGGCCGTGCCCGGTGTCCGCGTGAAGCCCTCGACGAAGAGCGCCCTGCTTCGCTCCCTCTGCGGAGTCCTCCTGTGCCTCGCCGCTCCGGCGTGGGCCCAGGTGGGCGAGGTGACGGGCGTGGTCTCGGAGGCGAAGGACGGGCGTCCCGTGGCGGGAGTGACGGTCCACGCCGCGTCCCCCGCGCTGTCCACGCCGCGCACCGTGATGACGGATGAGCGGGGCCAGTATCGACTCGCGTCCCTGCCCGCGGGCCTCTACACGCTGCGCTTCGAGAAGGAGTCCTTCCAGCCCGCCATGCGCGAGGGCGTGCGCGTGGAGGCGGGACGGACGCTCGGCGTGGCGGTGGCGCTCCAGGCGCTGCCCGTGTCGCATCATCCCTTCGCGTCCCTGACACCGTTCGCGCCGCCGCTGCGACTGGAGTCGGACGGAGTCGCCTGGATGGCGGTGCCCCGCGAGGGCGACATCCGGGACCGCGCGCCGCCGTGGGCGCTGCCCCAGGTGTCGCTGCTCGCCACGGAGGGCTCCGGTGAGCGCCGCTACGTGCCGGGCAGCAAGTTCCTGCGCGACTCGGACCTGCGGGGCCATGGCGTCAACCCCACCATCGACACCGAGGAGGAGAACGCCTCCACGTACCCGCTGCGGGTGAGCACGGCCTCGTACGCGCTGACGCGGGGCCACCTGGAGCGCGACTCGCTCCCGGCCGAGGAGGCGGTGCGGGTGGAGGACTTCGTCAACAGCTTTTCTCCCAAGGAGGGCGGCGAGGACGCGGGTCCGTTCATCGTCGACGTGGAGGGGTTCCCCTCGCCCAGCCGCAAGGGCTACCACGTGGTGCGCGTGACGCTGCGCACGCGCACGGCCTTCAGCGACGTGGGCGTGCAGCTCGAGTTCGACAAGCGCGCGGTGGCCCGCTATCGCCTGGTGGGCTACGAGAATCCGTCCGTGACTCCTCCGGAGCCGCTCGGTGACGGCGTGACGCCGGACCCCGTGCCCCTGGCCGCGGGCGCGTCCGTCACCGCCATCTACGAGGTGAAGCTGATTGCTCCGGCCATCGCCTTCGGTGTCCTGCGCATCCTCTACGAGGAGGGCGAGAACACCATGTGGCGACGCGCTCACAAGCTGTTGCCCTCCAGCGCCCTGCGCTCGTCCATGGCGCGTGCCTCGCCCGACACGAGGCTCACCTACGTGGCCGCCGCCTTCGCGGAGAAGCTGCGCGGCTCGCCCTGGACGCGCTCGCTCGACTGGGCGCGGCTGCACGCGCTCTGGCAGGACCTCGGCGAGCCGCTGGTGAGCCGGCCGGACGTGGCGAGCCTGGGCGCGCTCATCAAGAAGGCGGGCTCGCTCGACTCGCGCAAGGAGGGCCCCGGCGCGGACGGCGCGAGCCTGGACCCCGACCTGCTCCCGAGCTCCGGGAGGTAGCCGCGACGATGCTCCGCCGGCTGCTGCCCATGCTCGTCGCGCTGGTGCTCGGCCTCCTCGGGCTCGCCTGGGGACTGGGCTCCCTGCACCGCATCTTCGCCGAGGAGCGCGAGGACGCCCGGCGCTCGCTCGACTCGCGGCGCGAGGCCCTGGAGCAGTACGCCCGCGCGTCCCTGACGCAGACGCTGAGCGACCGCCTGGAGGCGGCGAGGCCCGCGCTGGAGGCCGCGGTGACGGACCCGCTGGCCCCCGCGACGGGCCTCTACCTGCGCGAGCGAGGCACCCAGGTGCTGCCCCGGCTGGCGCTCCACGACACCGGTGAAGACGCCCCCGCGAGCGAGCGGTACGCACGGCTGCGCGCGGGCACCGAGGTGGCGGAGGACAAGGACGACCCGTGGGCGGAGCGGCTCGCCAGGACGCGCGCGGTGGAGACGGCGCTGGCCCGAGGCGACCGACGCGCGTCCACGGTGGCGCTGATGGCGCTGCTCCAGCACCGCTCGCAATACGTGCTCGCCTCGACCAGGGATGTGCCCGGTCTGCTCGTGGTGCTCGAGGCCCTGGCGGAGAAGGGCGACCCGGTGCCGCAGCTCATGCAGGCCCTGGTGCGCGAGGGCCTGTCGGACGGCCGCGGGGGCCGGTTGGATGGCTTGCAGCGCCTGCTGTTGTCGCGCCGCTCGCGGTTCACGCCCACGGACTTCCAGTTCCTGCTCACGCGGGTGGCGGCGCTCTCGTCGAAGGTGGGCGCGCCCGTGGAGGACCTGCGGGCCCGCGCGAGTGAGCTCGTGAAGAGCCCCTTGCCGCTGCCGGACTCGCTCCCCGGACCGGCCCTGGTGCGCGCGGGGTGGTACCTGGAGCCGCGCGGTGGCAACCAGGTGCGCGGCGTGGCGGTGGACGCGGGTGTGCTGCTCGCGTCGCTCACGCGGGAGATGCGCGAGCGCGGGCTCCTGGACGCGGAAGGGGCGGTGAAGCTGCTCGGTGACGCGCCAGTGGTGGCCGTGGACGCGCTGCCCTTGTCGGTGGTGACGCCGGAGTGGGCGCGCGCACAGACGGCGCTGGAGCGACGCTACCGGCTGAAGACGGGCATGGTGTTGTCGTGCGCCGGGCTCGCGGTGGGCATCGCCGCGCTGGCCTTCCTCGCGCAGCACCGCAAGTACCGCTTCCTGGAGCTGAAGAGCGACTTCGTGGCCACGGTGTCGCACGAGCTGCGCACGCCGCTGGCCTCCATCCGCCTGCTCGCGGAGACACTCGAGTGGCGGCTGGCCGAGGGCGCCGAGGCGCGCGACTACCCGGGCCGAATCGTCCGCGAGGCGGACGGCCTGGGCTTCCTGGTGGAGAACCTGCTGTCCTTCAATCGCATCGACAAGGGCCGCTGGGTGGCGCGGCTGGAGCCGGTGCGTCTGGAGGAGCTGGTGGCGCTGATGCGCCGTGATTTGGAGGCCTGGTCCAAGGTGCCCGTGGAGCTGGAGGCGCACGTGGGCGAGCTGTCCCTGCGCGCCGACTCCCAGCTGCTGCGCCTGCTGCTCTCCAACCTCGCGCGCAACGCGTGCGCCTACAACACCCGGCAGCCGGTGCGCCTGCGCGTGGAGGCGCTGCCTGGCGGGCGCGTGCGCTTCTCCGACAACGGCGTGGGCATTCCGCTCCAGGACTGGGAGCGCGTCTTCGGCGAGTTCGTCCGCCTGCCCGGCCAGGGCCGCGAGGTGCCCGGCAGCGGCCTGGGGCTCGCGCTGTGCCGCCGCATCATGCGTCTTCACGGAGGCACCCTGCGCGTGGTGGCCTCCAGCCCCGAGGGCACCACCTTCGAGCTCTCGTTTCCCCCGACCGCGACGATATGAACCCCACCCAGCCCACCATCCTCCTCGTGGAGGACGACCCGAACCTGCGGCTCGCGCTGCGCGACAGCCTGGAGCACCAGGGCGGCTACGCCGTGCAGGAGGCCTCCACCGTGCGCGAGGCCCGCGAGCACCTCTCCCGTGGCGCCTTCCAGCTCATCCTGCTGGACGTGATGCTGCCCGACGGCGACGGCTACTCGCTGTGCCGCGCGCTGCGCGAGGAGGGCGTCGGCACGCCGGTGCTGATGCTCACCGCTCGCACGCTGGAGGACGACGTGGTGCGCGGCTTCGAGGCGGGCGCGCAGGACTACCTGGGCAAGCCCTACCGGCTGCGGGAGCTGCTCGCGCGAGTGGGCGCGCTGGTGCGCCGCGCGGGAGGCGCCGCGCCCGCGAAGCAGGTGCGCTTCGGCGGCTACCGGATGGACCTGGACCGCCGCAAGGTGGAGAACCCCGACGGCGCGAGCGTGGAGCTGACGCGCACGGAGTTCGACCTGCTGGCCTTCCTGGTGAAGGAGCGCGAGCGGGTGCTGCGCCGGGACGACATCCTGGACGCGGTGTGGGGACGCGACGTCGTGGTGGACCCGCACACCGTGGACAACTTCGTCTCCAGCCTGAAGAAGAAGCTGGGGTGGAACAGCGCCTCGCGCTTCGCCATCCAGACGGTGCGCGGGGTGGGCTACCGCATGGAAATCGAAGCGCCCTGATGCCCTTCAGCGCAGCGGGTTGTCGACCACCTGCCGCTCCAGCGACTCCAGGCCCGCGCGCTGCGCATCTGGCATCCGCGTCCGGGCCGACTGGATGAGCGTGAGCGTCTCCGGTGCGTCCACGCGCAGCACCGCCTGGGTGAGGGCGCGCTGGGTGTCCCCCGAGGAGTCCGGCCACGCGTGGACCAGGGCCTCCGCGGCCACGCGGCGCACGGCGCCTTCTTCCTCCCGGTGCTTCATCTGCGGCGTCTTCCAGGCCCACGCGGAGCCGATGTCTCCCAGCGCCTGCGCGACACGGCGGGTGACCTCCGGCTCGGGCCGTGCCGCGAGCACCTCCGCCAGCCGCTGCGCCACCGTGAGCCTGCGGCAGGACCCCATGGCGCGCAGCACCGTGAGCCCGCGAGTGCCAGACTCGCGAGACAGCGTGATGAGCAGCGTCGCGGCCTCATCCGACTCCAGCTTCGCCAGCGCGGTCGCCGCCGCACGGCGCGCGGGACGTCGGGTCTCCGGACCTTCGAGCAGGTGCTTCCACAGGGGCAACAGCCGCGCGTCCCGCAGCTCGCCGGTGGCTTCAATCATCCCCACTTGAAGGGCCAGCTTCGCGGAGTCGCGCTCGGGCTGGGATGCCTGCCCCGTGTCGAACGCGAGCCGCTCCACCATGGGCCACAGTCCTTGGGGGCCGAGCTGGCGGAACAGCGGCGCGACGGCGGCGAGGGTCCCGCGCTTGCGCGCATCCCAGACGCCCACCTGGGCGACGGCCGCCTCCAGCCGCGTGAAGGCCTCGGGCGTCTGCTGACGCGCCTTCGCCACCTCCTCGCGCAGCGTGCCCAGGCCGTCCGTCTGCGCGAGGGCGGGCAGGGTGAGCAGCATCAACATCAACGACAGGGCGGCGCGCGGGCCGCGTGACAGCACGGAGCTCATCGGCCGCCCTCCCACCACTTCACGGGGGACGGGACGCGCGCGGCGTTCGTCGCGCAATGCACCTCACCACCCCCCACGTGGTAGAGGTCCCAGGTGTCGGACCAGTGCACGCGGATGCCGTGCGGTGCCAGGGCCTGCTCCAGTTGCGCCTTGAAGAGGTCCTTCCCGTCGATGACGGGGCCATGCGGGTCCGGCGCGATGACGAGCGAGCGAGACACCGACAGCAGGTTCACCGTGCCGGGCTGCAGCGCCGTCGCGCCGTGGGTTGAACCCTGGAAGAGGAAGGGCACGCGGACGAGCTCCGCGTCGGTGATTCCCGTCTCCTCTCGGAGCACGGCCAGCTGCTCCTCGATTTCGAGCGCGGCCATCGCGTTGGTGTCCATCACCCCGGCGTGGTCCAGCAGCGTCGACACCGTCATCTCCGCCGGCTGCTCCAGCACCCAGCGCTTGCCCTCGAAGAGCTTCGCCTCACCATGGCCCCGCGCCCGCGCGTCCATCAACATGCGCCGCGCCAGGGCCGGGTCAGCCACCAGGGCAATCCACCCGCGCGGCGAGTCCACCGGCAGGAAGCTCACCGTCTCATCCACGTGCGCCACGGCGAGCCACGACGTGTCCAGGTACACCACCGGCTGGACGGCCTGCGCGTCGAGCATCCGCGTGAAGCTCGGGTCCAGCTGGAAGTCCGGCTCGGAGTCAGGGCCCCTGCCGCGCAGCAGCCGGCCCAGCGGATACTTCACGCCGTCCTTCTCGTAGGGCGGGATGACCTCCGTGTTGCCCATGGAGTTGAGCGTCTGCGATTCGGGCGGCATACCCGACTGGTACTGCTGCACCGCCGCCTGGTCCCGGCCGCGCAGCCAGTAGACGATGCGTCCGGCCTCGCGCAGCGGCACCGGGCGCTCGTCCGCGTTGACGTTGGCCGAGCGGAGGTTGACCTGGATGACGTGCTGTCCGCCGCCCTCGGTGGGCAGCGCCATGTACGCGGGCTCGAAGTAGTCCTGGGCCCACAGGTCGTCCACCGCGAACTCGGAGAAGAGCGTGGGCTCCCTCGAGCTGACGAGCGCGCCGCCCAGGTCCTCGCGGAAGCGCGCCGACGCCTCGGTGTCCAGGCGCGACACGTAGACGTTGCGCACCGGCGTCAGGTGATGGAACAGCACCACGGGCGCCACGCGCATCATCACCGTGTCCCGGAACAGCTCCCGCGGCCGGTCCACGTGGTAGACGGTCAGCGTCACCTCCACGCGGCCATCCCACACCGCGGCGTCCCGGACGATGTCGTTCGCCTCGATGGCCAGGTCCACGCCCTCGCGCAAATCGCGGGCCGACAGCGGCAGCACGTTGGCGATGCGGAACGACAGGAACTCCCCATCCATGCGCTTGAACAGGCGCACCTTGTCCGAGCCCGCGCCCGTCACGGACACGCTGCCCACCGCGTAGCTCGGCGCTCCGGGCCACGGCGCGACACGCAGCCGCGCGAGGTCCTTCAAGTCCTCCTCGCCGTTGACCTCGGTGTCCTGGGCGTCGTTGCAGCCGGCGAGCTGCTCGTCGCTGAGCTGGGTGAAGGACGGACTGAAGGGACAGGCCTTCTGGTCGTCGTCGATGTTGGCCAGGAAGATGGCGCCACGCTCGGCGCTCCAGGTCTCCTCGCCGGCTTCGTCCCGCTCGTCGACCACGCCGTCGCGGTTGACGTCCGCGAGCAGGTCCACGTGCGGCTCGAACGGCGCTGTGAGCCGGTCCGAGTTGCTGCCGGTATCACCACCGGAATCGAAGAGGGCGGAGCACCCGCCGAGCATCACCAGCGAGAGCAGCCACCCCAGGGGCGCGGGGGTCTTCATCGTTGGCCTCCATACGAAAAGCAGCGGGGCTCGGGTACAAGCAACGGTTGGTGCGAGCCAGCAGGTGTTCAGGAGGCAAGGGATGTTTGACAGGGTGGGCGAGCAGGCATCTCGGAGCACGGGTCGTAACCTCGCGCGTGCTCGTGGGTTCTCGGGGGTATCCATGCGCCTCGTGTCCCTCGGTTTCCTGTCGGCCTTGCTGCTCTCGTGTGCGAGCACTTCACACCCGGCGCGGAGTGAGGCGCCTGTCGAGGGCTTCGGACCGGGCGCGGAGGTGCACCTGCTGCAGCGATGGGCCTTCGGTCCGTCGGCGCGGGAGCTGGCGGAGGTGCGTCGCCTGGGCGTGCGCGGTTGGGTGGAGGCGCGGCTCGTGCGTCGGGACGCGCCGATGTCGCCGGCGCTGGCCGGGAAGCTCCAGGCCCTGCCCACGTTGGAGATGTCGATGTCCCAGCTGCTCGACGCGTACCCGAACCGGAAGGAGCGGGAGCAGGCGCTCCTGGATGGCCGCGAGCTGGAGCGCCCGGCGCGAATCGGTGCGGAGCTCTCCGCGGCGAAGCTGCTGCGCGCCGTCGAGGGACCGAATCCGCTCGAGGAGGTGCTGGTGGACTTCTGGTTCAACCACTTCAACGTCTCCGCGGACAAGGGCGTGGTGCGGTGGATGGTGACGTCGTACGAGCGCGACGCCATCCGTCCGCATGTCTTCGGGCGCTTCCGGACGTTGCTCGGCGCCACGGCGCGCCACCCGGCGATGCTCGTCTATCTGGACAACTGGAGGAGCACGCGTGACGGCATGCCGGAGCGGGGCCGCGCGCGGAGGGACGTGGAGGACGAGGGCGAGGTGGAGATGGACGCCGAGCCCAGGCCGGGGCTCAACGAGAACTACGCGCGGGAGTTGCTGGAGCTGCACACGTTGGGCGTGGAGGGCGGCTACTCGCAGACGGACGTCCGCGAGGTGGCGCGGTGCTTCACGGGGTGGAGCGTGAAGAAGCCGCGCGAGGCGCCCGAGTTCATCTTCCGTCGTCGGGCGCATGACCCGGAGTCGAAGCGCGTGCTGGGACAGGAGCTCGCGGCGGGAGGTGGGGAGGCGGATGGGGAGCGGGTGTTGGACGTGCTCGCGCGGCATCCGTCCACGGCGCGGCATCTGGCGACGAAGCTGGCGCGGCGCTTCGTGTCGGACTCGCCGCCGCCGGCGCTGGTGGACCGGTTGGCGAAGGTGTTCCTCGACACGGACGGGGATTTGTCGTCGGTGTATCGCGCGCTGTTGGACGCGCCGGAGTTCTGGGCGCCCGAGGCGCGTGGGGCGAAGGTGAAGACACCCTTCGAGTTCGTGGTGTCCGCGTTGCGTGCGACGGGGGCGGAGGTGCAGGTGCATCCCCGGCTGGTGCAGGCGGTGGCGAAGATGGGGGAGCCCCTGTACCGGGCGCCTGCGCCCACGGGCTTCTCCGAGGTGGCGGCGCCGTGGGTGAACAGCGGCTCGCTGGTGGCGCGGCTGAACTTCGGGTTGGACCTGGTGTCCGGCAGGATGCCTGGAGCGCGCGTGGTGATGGAGACCGTCGCGTGGCCCGCCGCGCCCACGGCGGAGGCGTGGCTGGAGGCGCTCGGGCTCGCGCTCCTGGGCACACCGCCGTCGGAGGAGACGAAGGCGACGGTGCTCGACGCGCTCTCCCGCCGGAAGGAATCGGCGAGCGCCGAGGCGGAGCGAGGGCCCGTCGACGTGGCCCTCATCGCCGGCCTGCTGCTGGGCTCACCGGAGTTCCAGCGGCAGTAGGGGCCGCTCGTGCACGAGGTGGGACGACTCAAACCTCTTCGAACTTCGCACCGAAGACACCATTGGCCTCCAGTGCCTCCTTGAGCTCTTCGTCGACGATGATGGGCGTTGGCCAGCCCCACAGCCGGAACACGCGCGCTTCACCCACCTTCGCCCTGTCGATGCGCAGTCCGATGACGGACCGGTACTGCCCGACAAGCTCCGCGTGCAGTGGCTCATCCGCCGTGATGCGCTGTACCTCTCGGCATGCGGCATCATCGATGCCTCGAAGCTCCCGAGCCACGTTCAAGATGAAGTAGGGCTGGGATTGCCCCTCGACATCGACAGGGAAGAGCTGCACGTCATCCGAAGCCAGTTCGCGGAAGATGGAAGCGACACGCTCCCTGACGACGGGGGTCAGCCCCGCGCCCGCGAACCCGATGTCGAGAGGCTCCCCCGGCTGCTCGACTGGGACGCGCAGCCGCTCTCGAAGCTCGACAGGCTTTCCCTGTCCGAACATCCAGGGGTCTTCGAGCGGTTGGCCTCGGGCATCGACCAGGTCGTCCAAGCGCCAGCGTCCGCCCTTCAGGTAGACATCCATCTTCATGCTGAAGAAGCGTCGTTCCATGTCTATTCCTGGGACCCCTTCGTGATGAGGGTGCGCAGCACGGAGCCCTCCCTTACGAGTTCCCGAGCAATCTGGGCAAGTTCTTCCACCAGCAACGCCCGACAGCGCGCTGTTCCCCGGCACTGTCGCGTCATGCGCTCGATGCGCTCGAAGACGGCCTCGTGGTACTCGCGCGGGTGAGGGCCCTGGTGCCCTTTGATGCGCACGAGGTTCGCGGGGTCATCCAGCTTCATCCCCGCACGCTTGAAGACGCGTTCGAACTCCGGAGTCCAGGGGCCGCCGTTCACGTCGGAGACCGTGTTCTTGTCCGTGCAGATGTGATGCACGTTGCCTTCGGCGTCCCCCTGGATGCCCCCGACAGCGCCCACCACGGAGCCCGTCCCCTCGCCAGCTCCCATCGCGGTCGCGGCGACCGCGGTGGGCGCGAGCGTCACGTTGAGGACTCCCGCCGCGGAGACGGAGATGGCCTGGACCTCTCCGCCCAGCGCTCCCGCGAGCAGGAAGCCCCCTTCCAGTGGAGCGCGGCTCGCGGCCTGCGCGAAGCCCGGCAGCCTCGGGCCCTGGGCCGCCATCGCGCTCCTTCCTCCGAGCGCGGAGAGGGCAACCACCACCAGGACCCGAGCCCCGTTGTCGCCCAGCACCCTTCCGAATCGATGTCCGGCTCGTGCCAGTTCCTCGACGCTCATCGCGTCGCGGGACTCATCCATGAGGTGCAGGAAGCCCTGCCCGAGGTTCCAGACAGGTCCCGTTCCCAGGTAGGCAATCAGGGATGCGGTGAGGGCGACGGCCACCAGCTTCGTGATGGGCTCCGGAGCGACGAGCATCACGAGCGCCGTCCCGATCATCGTCGTCACCATGGCGCGCAAGGCCGCCGCGTTCACCATGTCTCGAATCGCTTCCTCGACGCCGTCCCAGACCGTATCGAGGGCGAAATAGAGCGCCATCATCCGCCGCTCCATGGGCCCGAGTGTCAGCCCGCCGGAAAGCATGCCCATGCAGGTGAGAGGCTCTGCCTGCCGCTGACAGATGCGCTCGTACGCTGAATGGGACTGCTGCCCGTGGACCCCATCGACGAGTCCTCCGGATGAAGCAAGCAGTGCGCGTGGGGCTCCTTGCTCCAGCTCGCGGAATGCGACATCCAGCTTCATGTCGAGCACGAGCTGGGTGACCGCGTGCTTGAATGCGTCTTCGTCCATCTCGACAGGTGCGGACTCGACGGGCGTGTAGGAGATAAGCCCTCCGCGCCCCGTGTCGAGATGGACAACGCGAGTCGATGCGCACCCACTCGCAAGCAGCAACAGCGCGACAACGCTTGAAGCTCTCATGTGACCCCCGGATTCGACCGCCAGCGAAGCGGCGAGCGAACCGGGGCATACCAGTTGCCACTGACGTCCTCAGAGATTCATCATCACTCATTCAACCTCGAAGGTTCATGGCCTATGTGGTCGATGACCGGCCGCAGACACATCGAGGCCGTGGTCCCACCAGTCACACAGGCGCACATACCCGCTGATGCGGGCACACCGGGAAAGTGGGCTCGTGCCGGCGCCGCGCCTCGAGCGGTCCGGCCGTCACTCCGCGGACGCGCCTTGCTGGAACCCCTCTCCTCGGGGCTTGAAGGGCGAGGCGCCACCCACGAGTTCATTCCGGGGCGGAGGGTTGCTCGTGGGGCACTCGACGCCGGAGAGGTAGTCGAGCCCGTGGAGGTCGTGGTTCTGGAGGAAGCGGCGGATGAGGTCGGCCATCTCCTCGGGACGCTCCATGAGGACCAGGTGGTCGGCCTCCCGGATGGTGGTGAACAGCGCGCCGGGAATCGTCGCGGCCAGGTTGCGCACGTGGGCCGGCGGAGTGAGCGGGTCGAACTCGCCGGTGAAGGCGAGGACGGGGCGCTTGAGGATGCGCAGGCTCGGGTCCCGGGCCTCGGCGATTAACCGGTTCTGCACGTCGGCGTAGCGCAGCGCCTCGCGCGGCGTGACGGCATGGAAGGCCTTCTCCACCAGCACCCGGGTGGCCTCCGCTTCACGCACGTGGTTGCGCGGGTCCTGGTTCATGGTCGCCTCCACCAGGCCCTGGACGAACGTGTCGAGCTCTCCCGCCAGGATCTGCTCGGCGCGGATGTCGATGCGCACGGCGGACTGGTCGGGGAGCTCCGTCGCCGCCCCCACCAGGATGAGGCGGTCGATGCTGTCCGGATAGCGGTGCGCGAACTCGTAGGCCGTCGAACCGCCGTAGGAGATGCCGATGACGTTGATGCGCGGATGCCCCAGGTGCGCGCGCAGGTGCTCCAGACAATCCGCGAGGAAGTCGAAGCCGAACTCCGGCGCCAGGTCGTCCGCCACGCCCGTGCCGGGCAGGTCCGCCATGATGAGCGTGCCGAGCGGATGCAGCAGGTGCTCGAGCTTCGGCAGCGCATACATGTCCTGGAAGGCGCCGCTGATGATGAGCAGCGGCGATTCGATGAGCGGCTTCTCGGGGCCCGGCACCACGCGGTAGGCGTAGCGCAGCCCCCGGAAGCTCACGAACTGCGTCTCGGACGTCGAGTCACCCGCGAGCAGCGCCGCCAGCGCGTTGACCGTGCGGCAGCGCAGCACCTCCGCCCAGCGGACCTCGCGCTCGAAGGCCGTCTCCAATGCACGGTGCAGCTGCGCCAGCTGGATGGAGTTGCCGCCCACATCGAAGAAGTCGTCGTCGACGCCGACCTCGGGTTGTCCGAGCGCGTCGGCGAAGAGGCGGCGAATCTTCCGCGTCGAGTCCGTCGCTTCCACCACGGGTTGGATGGCCTCGGTGGCCTCGGCCGCAGAGATGGAGACCGGAACCCCCGCCGCGTCCACGATGCGAATCGGCGCGAGGGAGATCTTCGCCAGCTCGACATGGCGCGAGGCGCCCCGAGCGACGATGCGGCGCAGCGCGCGCGGACGGCCGTCCAACCTCGCGCGGAAGTGATGTCCTCCCGAAAGGAACCCGACCCAGCTGACGGTGTGCGGCGCGGCGGCGGCGATGGCCAGCGACTCCAAAGCCTGCGCGGGCTCCATGATGGCGTGGCCCCGCGCCGCGGCCTGCCCCGTCACCTCCAGGTCCGCGGTGCGCTCATCGCGCCAGTAGCTCCAGCCGATGCTCTGGCAGACAGGCGCGTCCGCCGCCCCGCGGCTCTGTGCGTGACACTGCTCGGCGAAGGCGTCGAGCGTGGCGTTGCCGGCGGCATGCGCGCCCTGGAGCGCCCCACCCACGGCGCCGACGACCGAGGAGAACAGGATGAGGCGACAACCAGGGCGGTGCTTCGCGACGCGCCACAGACTCCATGCACCCGCGAGCTTCGGGTCCAGCGCGGCGGCCAGGTCTCCGGGCGCGAGCTGGAGCAAGGTCTTCTCCGCGTAGTGCCCCGCCAGGTGCAGCATCCTGTCGACCGGCCGCGACCAGTGCGCCTCCGCCTGCTCGATGGCGGCGCGCACGGCGTCCGCGTCTCCGACGTCGACGGCGCGATACAGCACCTCGCCTCGACTCCGCAGCGCCGCGAGGGCCGCGCGTGACACCTCGGGCAGGCCCGCCTCGGGCGTACGGCCGAGCAGCAGCACCCGGGCCTGGTACCGGGTGACGAGCCACTCGGTGAGGACCCGACCCACGTGACCCAGCCCCCCGGTGATGACAAACAGGCTGTTCGGCTCGAAGCCGGGCACGTCGATGAGCGAGCCCTCCGCGTGCGTGGGCACCATCCTCGCCACGTGGCGACCCTCCGCCCTCCAGGCGACGAGGGGCTCGACGCTGAGCGCATCGACCTCGGCCAGGATGCGGCGCGCGTTGCCCTCCGAATCTCCAGCGGGCAGGTCCACGTGGCTCGTGCGCAGCCAGGGCAGCTCATGCTGCGCGGTCGCCAGCAGGCCGCGCAGGGGCGCGTGATGCACGGCGACCCGGTCGTCCTCACCGACGCGCAGGCTGTGGCTGGCGATGACCTTCAACAGCACCTGCTCGGGCCGCTGCGCATCGAGCGCACCGAGCAGCGGGACGAGCCAGCCACACGCCCGCAGGCAGGCCTCGCGCTGCGCCTCGAAGGACTCGGGGACGCCCATCGCGGAGGGCGCGGAGAGGTGGAGGATGTGTCGGGGCAGCAGCCCCTCCTCGCGCAGCTGCTTGAAGAGCTGGAGGTGGTGGACCGGGTTCTCCACATCCAGGCGATAGCGGCGCGGTCCCTCTTGGATGAGCCCGGGCGTCGAGGCCGGGATGAGGGTGACATGCGGCTGGTCGCGACGCACCAGCTCCTGGCGGAGGGCCTCACCCAGTCGCGCGTCATCCTCGATGAGGAGCGCCACGGAGGTCCGCTCCGCGCCATGCACGTCGGTGTCCAGCGGCGCCGCGGGCCAGGTGGTCCGGTAGAACCACGCGGGCAGCCGCTCGTGCGTGTCCGAGCGGGGCTTCGCCGCCTCCAGCTTCGCCGCGTAGCGACTGGCGAGCTGCGTGCGCTGAATCTTGCCCAGGTCCGTCTTGGGGATGTCCGCGCGCTCGACGGGGACGAGGTGGTGGGGCTGGACGCCATGGTTCCTGGCCACCGCGGCGCGGATGCTGCGCAAGGCCTCCTGCTCGTTCGTGCCCGGCAGCAGGTGGAAGAAGAGCGCGAGCTGGTCCGTCGACGCTCCATTCAAGCGGAGCGCACACGCGGCGGTGAACGAGCGGTCGATGAACGGCAGCTCCTCCACGGTGGCTTCAATCTCGTGGCCGAAGTGGTTGGCGCCGTTGATGATGATGGTGTCGCGCGAGCGGCCGGTCAGCGTCAGGCGTCCGTCGCGCAGGAAGGCGCGGTCCCCCGTGCGGAACCAGCCATCCTGCGTGAAGGACTCGCGGTTGACGGCGTCGTTGTCGACATAGCCGCGCAGCACCGACGGCCCCTGGATCTGCAGGGCGCCAATCTCCCCCTCGGGCAGCACCTGGTCCTCGTCGTCCACGATGCGCAGTCGCACGCCCGGGATGGGCGGCCCGAGCGCGACGACGGAGTCCTCATCCGACGACGTGGAGAGGTTGAAGTCGGAGTGATAGGTGACGCCCGACGAAGTCTCCGACATCCCCCATGCCGGCCACATGGCGGAGTCGCGCAGGCCGTGGGGCGAAAGGGCCCGCAGGAACTCCCGGGCCGTCCTGGAGACGATGGCCTCGCCCCCGTTGACCAGGATGCGGACCCGGGAGAGGTCCCACCGCCGCGTCGACGGCTTGCGACCCAGCTCACCGACAATCAACCCGAAGGCGAAGTGGGGCGCCCAGCTCAGCGTGGCGCCGTGGCGCTCCATCCAATCGAGCCAGCGCAGGGGCTCGCCGAGGATGAGCTGCGTGGGGACATGCACCTCGGCGCAGGAGGAGAAGATGTCCCGGGTGTGGACCATCGCCAGGCTGCCGCCGTGCTCCAGCGGCATCCAGTGGAAGGACACGTCCTGGGGGCCCGTGTTCATCACCCGCGCGGTGCCACGAGCCTCGGTGAGGAGGGCCTTGTGGCTCAGGGGCACTGTCTTGGGCGTGCCCGTGCTGCCGGAGGTGAACAGGAGCAGCGTGATGTCGTCGGGCGTCGCGTCCAGGTGCGGCTTCGCCGGCTCATGGCGGGCGAGCTCCTCGACGGTGGCCGTCCTCACCGTGTGGCCGTGGCTCGTGGCGAACGCCTGGAGTGAGGCCTGTTGCGAGGCGTCGATGAGGACGAGGGGCTCGCGCAGCGCCTTCCAGGCCGCCAACAGCTTGCTCACCCCGGGAATCCCCTCGGCGTACTCGGCGGGAGTCGCGATGGGCGCGGGCACCAGGCCCGCGAGGATGCAGCCCCAGAACGCGGTGATGAAGTCGCGCGTCCCTGGCAACTGGAACATCACCCGCTGGCCCGCCGTGAGCCCCTCACTCCGCAGCCCTCCGGCGACTCGCAGGGCCCTCGACAGCAGCTCGCGGTAGGTGTCGGTCCGCTCCACGCCGTCCGCCTCGACGTGGACGATTCTCTGCTCCGGCGTCCGCGCCACCGCCGCGAGCAGGACCTCGGTCAACGTCCGCTCCGCGCCAGAAAGGGCCGGGCCACCGTCGGCGAGCGCTTCCCGGACCGAGTGTGCGGCAGTGCTCGTCGCGATGGCCGGAAGGTTGCTCCGGTCAACCATGGGGGAGGAGTCCGGCGCGCGTCGGAGCCTCAAGGCTCCGGGCGTGGAGTCCGCGTCGCCGACGGACACCTTGAAGTGTCCGGAGCCCAGCAGGGCGTCGACGACGCGTTGGCAGTGCATGACGAGTGTCTCGTCGAGCACCGCGAGGCCCAGGTCCTCCAGGTCACCTGGACGTCGCGAGGGTGGCAGGGCATGGACGAGGACGATGTCCAGGGGCCCGAGCTGTCGAGGACAGTGGGCGCGCAGGTGCTCGAGGACGGCTTGCTCGGTCAGGGGGCCTCGGGTGGCCACGTGGACCCGGAACCCATCCTGGACCGTCCCCGAGCTGGCGGTGCGAGGGGTGACGACACAATCCGCGACGGTCCTCATCTTCAAGACTGCGGCGCGAACGACGGCCTGCGTTTCGGGGTCCTGGTTCGACGACAACCGCATGGGCGCTCCCCCTCGAAGAATTTTGAGGGGGGATGGATAGGCAAGGCCTTGGGCACCGCCTACCGGTCCTGGCGTACGAGGCGGGTATCCGTGATTCCTTTCCAGACATGGCCGCGATGTGCCCCGTTTGAGATTCGACGCTCCAGCGGGCCGTGACAGAACCCTTCATGCACGCTGGACACGTCTGTCTTTCGCAAGGAGCCAGTCGCGGACCGCGAGGAATCGCGCGGTGGGCGCGGCGGCCTTTCGCCAGGCCACCCAGAGCGTGCCCGAGGGACGACGCGCTGCGCGTCGCGGTGCCTCGAGCGCTGTGACTCGGCCCTCGCGCAGTGCCGGCTGGACCAGGTAGTCGGGCAGCACCGCCAGCCCCACGCCCGCCTCCGCCAGCGCGAGCATCTCGTCGAGGTTGCCGATGCGGCAGACCACCTGTTCCGGCAGGGGCTCCTTCGCGCCGAAGGCCGCGCGCCACCAGGGCAGGAGCATGGCCAGGTCCGAGTCGAAGGCGACGAAGCGATGCGCGGCGAAGTCGCGGGCGCTCCTCGGTGTCCCCCAGCGCTTCAGGTAGCCGGGGGAGGCCACGGCGACGAACTGCTCCTGGGCCACCGGGTGCAGCTCCAGGCCCGGGGCCTCGGGCAACAGACCGACGATGCCCAGGTCCAGCTCGCCGTCGAGGAGCCTGCGCGCGACGCGGCTGGGGACATCGAAGCGGACGTCCAGTCGCAGCTCGGGATGCGCGGCCAGCAGGGACGGCAGCCGCGGGCGTAGCCAGTAGCGGAAGAAGGGCCAGGGGCCGCCCAGCGCCACCTCGCCGCGCACCACGCGATGCGTCTCGGAGGCCTCCTCCACGGCGGCATCCAGCGCGGGCAGGTGCTCTCCCAGTCGAGCGACGAGCGCCGCTCCGGCGGAGGTGAGCCGGGCCCTGCGTCCCACGCGCTCGAACAGCGCGACCCCCGTGTGTCGCTCGAGCGCCTTGAGCTGCTGTCCCACGGCGGACGCGGTGATGCCCAGTCGCGCCGCGGCGGCGGCGTGGGTCCCCGCGCGGCTGACTTCCCACAGCGTCCAGAGGGCTTCACGATTGCCAAGCATGGCTTGAGCTTATGTGAAGAAGCCCTCGGTTTTCTGGGCGGACCTCCAGGCGTATCCCTTTCGCCGTGGGGCCCCTCCTCGGGGGCCCGCGAGGGAGCCGTGTCATGGAAGAGATGCTGACCGCCGTGAAGGTCCTGTTGATTGTCACCAGCCACTCGCAGTTCGGGGACACGGGAGAGAAGACCGGCTTCTGGCTGGAGGAGCTGGCCGCGCCCTACGAGGCGTTCGTCAGCGCGGGGGCGCAGGTGGACATCGCCTCGCCGGAGGGCGGGGCCGCGCCGGTGGACCCTCGCAGCGAGAAGGAGCAGACCGAGTCCACGAAGGCGTTCCTGTCGGATGCGCGGGCGAAGAAGAAGCTGGCGAACACGCTCGAGCTCGCGAAGGTGAAGGACGCGTACGACGCGTACTTCGTCGTGGGCGGGCACGGCGTGATGTGGGACCTGTCGAAGCACGCACCCACCCACAAGCTGTTGTCCGCCGGGTACGCGCGGGGCGCGGTGGTGGCGGCGGTCTGCCACGGGCCCGCGGCGCTGGTGGGGGTGAAGGGGCCGGACGGGCAGCCGCTGGTGAAGGGCAAGCGCGTGGCGGGCTTCAGCAACGCGGAGGAGAAGGCGGCGAAGTTCGACGCCATCGTCCCGTTCGCGCTGGAGACGCGGCTGAAGGAGCTGGGAGCCCGCTACGAGTCGGGCCCCTTGTGGGAGAGCTTCGTCGTGGCCGACGGCCGGCTCGTCACCGGGCAGAACCCGGCGTCGTCCGCCGCCACCGCGCGCGAGGTGCTCCACCAACTGCGCGAGAAGAAGCAGCCCTGACGCAGGCTCGAGGCGGCGCCACCTGAACGATGTGCCGTCATGGGGGCGGAGGTGCGCTCGTAACTTCCGGACCGACCGGGTGTTGAATGGGCGGACCTCGCCGCCTCGCGAGGCCGACCACCCTGGAGTCCCAGCCGCATGCCCCAGTCCCTCTCTCGACGCCGTCTGCTGCATGCGCTGGGTCTGTCCGGAGCGGGGCTCCTGTTCACGCCAGGTCTCCTGCGTGGCGTCCAGGCGGCCACACCTCCTTCCAGGCGCACGTTGGTGACGGTGTTCCTCCGGGGCGGAGTGGACGGACTCTCGCTCGTCCCGCCTGTCGAGGACGCGGCCTACCACCGCGCGCGTCCCTCGCTCGCGCTGAAGTCCACGGGCGAGGGCGCCGCGCTGCCCCTGTCCTCACCCTTCGGCCTGCACCCACGTTTGGAGCCCCTGCTCCCGCTGTGGAAGGAAGGACAGCTCGCGGTGCTGCACGGCGTGGGACTGCCCACTCCGGTCCGCTCGCACTTCGATGCCCAGGACTTCGTGGAGTCCGGAACGCCGGGCCGCAAGTCGACGCCGGATGGTTGGCTCAACCGCGCGCTGGGCTCCGAGGCGCAAGTCCCCTCCGCGCCGCTGCGCGCCGTGGCGCTGCAGTCCACGCTGCCCCGAGCGCTCTTCGGTGACGCGGGCGCGCTGGCCATGGGGCGACTGGAGGAGTTCCGGCTGCGCGTGGGCAACCGAGGAGCACGGGCCACTCGCGGCTTCGAGGCGCTCTATGCCGGCGCCGTGGACGACGCGCTGCGGACCACGGGGCAGGGCGCCTTCGAGGCCCTCTCGCACCTGGACGAAGAGCAGCTCGCCCGGCTGCCGCCCACCTCCGGCGTCGAGTACCCACGCGCACCCCTGGGCCAGCGACTGGCGGACATCGCCCGGCTCATCAAGGGCGACGTGGGCCTGGAGGTCGCCGCCACGGAGATGGGCGGCTGGGACACCCACGCGGCGCAGGGCGCGGCCACGGGCACCTTCGCCAATCGCTGCGCGGAGCTGTCCGGCGCGCTGTCCGCCTTCGCGCGCGACCTGGGCCCACGGCTCGAGCACGTGACGGTGGTGGTCCTGACGGAGTTCGGCCGCACCGTGCGGGAGAACGGCAGCCGAGGCACGGACCACGGCGTCGGGAGCGCGATGCTCGTGCTCGGCGGCGGCGTGCGCGGAGGGCGGGTGTATGGCCGCTTCGAGCCCCTGACCGCGGACCGGCTCCAGGACGGCCGGGACGTGCCCGCGTGGACCGACGTGAGAGCCCCGCTGTCGGAGGCCCTGCGCGCCTGCCGCCCTGGCGTGGACCTGACCCGGGTGTTTCCGGGGTACCCCCCCGGTACTCCGCTGGGCCTGTTCACATAGCGCGGTCCGGAATGGGGCAGACTGGGCGGGGCCATGGTCCGCCTCCGCCGCATGCTCACCCTCCTCCTCTCCGTCTTCGCGGTCCTCTATGTCGCGCTGTGCGTCGCGGCCTTCGCGTTCCAGCGCTCGCTGCTCTTCCCCGCGCCGAAGTCCTCCACGGCGCTGCCCGCGGCGGACGGCTTCAGCCGGCTGCCATTGAGCGAAGGGGCCTACGTGGACCTGCTCCAGCTGCCAGGGTCCGAGGGCGCGCCGACGGTGGTGCACTTCCACGGCAACGGGGAGCAGCTCCTCGACCAGCTCGACCTGGGCCTGTTCCTCCAGTCGAACGGCCTGGGCTTCCTGGCCGTCGAGTACCCGGGCTACGGCGCCTCCCCCGGAGCGCCCTCCGAGCAGGGCATCTACGCGGCGGCGGAGGCCGCGCTCGCGCTGCTGCGCACCCAGGGCGTCCCGCCGGAGCGCACGGTGCTCAGCGGCCGCAGCCTGGGCACGGGCGTGGCGGTGGAGATGGCGCGCCGGGGCCACGGCGCACGCATCATGCTGGTGGCGCCCTACACCTCCATCCCCGACATGGCGGCGACGATGCTGCCCTTCCTCCCCACCTCGCTGCTCGTGAGGGACCGCTTCGACACCCTGTCGAAGGCCCAGGGGCTCGACCTGCCGGTGCTCATCATCCACGGTGAGCAGGACACCCTCATCCCGGTGGAGATGGGGCGCCAGCTGGGTACCCGCTTCCCTCGAGCCACGGTGGTGACGGTGCCGGACGCGGGGCACAACGACGTGCTGGAGCGCTCGGGGCCGGACCGCGTGCGGCGCATGGCCGCGTTCGCGCTCGGCGGCGACTGAGGCTCCAGCGCGCGCCGTCGTCAGTGCACCTGCGACGCGGACTGCGTGTCGACGGAGACCTCGCGCATCAGCTCGGCGGTCTCCTCCGCGCCCAGACGCTCCACCAGGTCCGCCTGCGCCACCATGCCGCAGACGGTGTTGTCGTCGTCGAGCACCACCATGCGCCGCACCTGGTTCTGCTCCATCAACGCCAGGCAGTCCTCCAGCGTGGTGTCGCGGTACACGGTGGCCGCGGGCGCGCTCATCGCCGCCGTCACGTCCAGCATGTAGGGGTCCTTCCCCTTGGCGATGATGCGGCAGGTGATGTCCCGGTCCGTGATGATGCCCAGCGGCCGGTTGTCGACGTCGATGACGGGCAGGGCTCCACAATCACACTCGACCATCCAACGCGCCGCCTGTTCGATGCCCGTGTCGGGCAGACAGGTGACGGGATTGGCGGTCATGGCTTCTTCGACCTTCATGGCGACCTCCCAGGGAGAATGCGTCTCCCAGGAAGGTGCGCCTCGACGTCGCGAGCCGCGGCGGGCAACGGGGCGAGGGCCCGTCACGCGCCCGAGGACTTCAATCCAGGGGGAAGCGCTCCTCGTACTCGGCCTCCAGGCGTGCGTGGGTGGACCAGAAGCCGCGAGGCGTCCGTCCTCGCAGCTGGTCCTCGAGGATGCCCAGGTGGGTGTCCCAGCCGCTCGCGACGCTGACGCGGTCGGCGCGCGTGACGAGGCGACGGTGGGTGACGACGAGCAGCACGTCCTCGCCCCGGGCGCTCAGCTCGAAGGTGACCTCGGAAGGGGCGCCCGTCTGCTCGGCCCAGGTGTAGCTCAGCACGTGCGGCGGCTCGCATCGCAGGACGCGGCCCGTGTGCCGATGTCCGTCGCGCATCACCTGATAGCGCTGGGGCACCGGCTCGTGGGAGAGGTTGGCGTGCTGGAAACGCAGCTCGACGCTTCCGCCCTCGCGCAGCTCCATGTCCCCGGCGGCGAGCCACTTCCCGCGCAGCTCCGGGTCCGTGAGGAACGCCCACACCCGCTCCATCGGCCCCGGCAGCACGCGCTCGAGGCGCACCGTCTGGGGCTCGGTCACGACGCCGTGCTCAGCCATGGCGCGGGGCCTCCACGGTGAGCTCGCGCGCCAGCGTGGTGAGCATGGTGGCCCAGCCCGCTTGCGTGCGGTCCGCGTACTCCGCCCACGTGTCCGACATGACGTGCGTCAAGGTCAGCTCACAGCCCGAGTCCCTCGGCCGGAAGTCCAGGGTGACGCGGCTGATGTTCTCCTCGCTCATCGTCTCCTCGCGGATGGCCCACGTGAAGACCAGCCGCTGGGGACGGGCCATCTCCAGATAGGTCCCGATGTGGTCGATGTCCTGCCCCTGCCTGCGCACGAGGAAGGAGAAGCCGCCGCCCACGCGCGCGTCGACGCGCAGGTGCACCACCTCCTCGTCGCGCACCCCCGGGCCCCACATCCACCGGCCGAGCGTCTCGGGGCTCAGCCACGCGTCGAAGACACGCTCGGCGCTGGCGGGGAAGAAGCGGGTGAGCTGGACCTGGACCGTCTTCGAGGGGTTCACCGGGTGCGTCCTTTCTTGGGGGAAGGGGGCGTGGGAGCCTCGCCGCGCAGCAGGCTCTCCAGCATGTCGAGCCGCTCGCTCCAGAAGCGCTCGTAGTAGCGAATCCAGTCCTGCGCGTCCGACAGCGGCCGGGCGTTGAGCCGGCAGACGTGCGTGCGGCCCTTCACCTCGCGGTGCACCAGCCCCGCACGCTCCAGCACCTTGATGTGCTTGGACGCCGCGGCCAGGGACATCTGGAAGGGCGCCGCCAGCTCTCCGACGCTGCGCTCGTGCACCGACAGGTTGCGCAGCATCGCCCGACGTGTCGGGTCGGACAGCGCATGGAAGGTGTGGTCGAGCTGGCTCGCGTTTTGTTCAACCATAAGGTTGAATATAGGGCGCCGCGTGACGCTGTCAACCCACGTGGGCCGCGGGGAGGCTGGTACGCTGGCGGCGTCCCTCGACTCCGGAGAAGACCCATGTCCCGAGCCCCCGCGCCCGTCATCGGCATCATCGGTGGCAGTGGCCTGTACCAGATGGATGGCCTGAAGGACGTCACGTGGAGGAAGGTGTCCTCGCCCTTCGGCGAGCCCTCCGACGAGCTGTGCTTCGGCACGCTCGAGGGCACCCAGGTCGTGTTCCTGCCCCGCCATGGACGTGGGCATCGCCTCGCCCCGAGCGACATCGACTTCCGGGCGAACATCGACGCGCTCAAGCGCAGCGGGGTGACGGACCTCTTGTCGCTGTCCGCGGTGGGCAGCCTGCGCGAGGACCTGCCGCCGGGCACCTTCGTGGTGGTGGACCAGTTCGTGGACCGCACCTTCGCGCGGGAGAAGAGCTTCTTCGGCACGGGGCTGGTGGCGCACGTGTCCATGGCGAAGCCCACGTGCTCGCGCTTGGGGGATGCGGTGGTGGCCGCGTGCGACGCGCTGGGCGTGGCCGCGCACCGGGGCGGCACCTATCTGGCGATGGAGGGGCCGCAGTTCTCCTCGCTCGCGGAGAGCCGGCTGTACCGGACGTGGGGCTGTGACGTCATCGGCATGACGAACATGCCGGAGGCCAAGCTCGCCCGTGAGGCGGAGCTCTGTTACGCGACGGTGGCCATGGTGACGGACTTCGACTGCTGGCACCCCGAGCACGACGCCGTCACCGTGGACCAGGTCGTCTCCGTGCTGGTGGGCAACGCGGGCAAGGCGCGCTCGCTGGTGAAGCAGGTGGTGCCGCTGCTCGGAGGACACGAGGGGCCCTGTCGGCAGGGGTGTCAGCGCGCGCTGGAGCACGCGCTCATCACCGCGCCGGAGGCCCGCGACGCGGCGATGGTGGAGAAGCTGTCCTCGGTGGCCGGACGGGTGCTCGGGCGATGAAGGTCCACGGCAAGCCCACCCGCGCCGTCTGGCTGGAGCCGGATGCCCGCGCGGTGGGCATCATCGACCAGACGCGGCTGCCCCACGCCTTCGTCACCGCGCGACTGGAGACGCTGGACGAGGCCGCGCACGCCATCCGCGCGATGCGGGTGCGGGGCGCGCCGCTCATCGGCGCGACGGCCGCCTATGGGGTCTGGCTGGCCTTGCGCGCGGATGCCTCCGACGCGGCGCTGACGCGGGCCCTCGCGGTGTTGGGCGAGACGCGGCCCACCGCCGTCAACCTGCACTGGGCGCTGGAGGAGATGCGCCGCGTGTTGACGCCGCTGCCCCCTGTCGAGCGCGTGGAGGCGGCGAAGCGGCGCGCGGCGGAACTGTGCGACGAGGACGTGGCCATCAACCGCGCGCTGGGGGAGCACGGCCTGAAGCTCCTGGAGGCCGCGTGGGAGAAGAAGGGGAGGAAGGGGCGGCTGGAGGTGCTCACCCACTGCAATGCGGGGTGGCTCGCGACGGTGGACTTCGGCACCGCGCTGTCGCCCATCTACCTGGCGCACGACGCGGGCCTGCCCGTGCATGTCTGGGTGGACGAGACGCGCCCGCGCAATCAGGGCTCGCAGCTGACGGCGTGGGAGCTGGGGCAGCACGGCGTCCCGCACACCGTCATCGCCGACAACGTGGGGGGCCACCTCATGCAGCACGGGCAGGTGGACCTGTGCATCGTCGGCACGGACCGCACCACGGCCCAGGGGGATGTGGCGAACAAGATTGGCACCTATCTCAAGGCGCTCGCGGCGAAGGACAACGGCGTGCCTTTCTATGTGGCCTTGCCCTCGCCCACCATCGACTGGCGCCTGCGCGACGGCGTGCGAGGGAT
Organism: Myxococcus sp. AB025B; assembly: GCF_006518215.1. Lineage (NCBI taxonomy): Bacteria > Pseudomonadati > Myxococcota > Myxococcia > Myxococcales > Myxococcaceae > Myxococcus > Myxococcus sp. AB025B. The sequence goes on along the minus strand of NZ_SRLW01000024.1, from coordinate 4,974 downwards.
TCCCATCGAGCAGCGCGAGGGCTCCGAATTGAGCGACGTCACGGGCCGGCTCGCCTCGGGGGAGGTGGCCACGGTGCGGGTGACACCGGAGGGCAGCCCCTGCGCCAACTACGCCTTCGATGTGACGCCCGCGCGATTGGTGACGGCGCTCATCACCGAGCGGGGCGTGTGTCCGGCGAGTGAGGCGGGCCTGCGCTCGCTGTTCCCGGAGCGCGCGGAGGTGGGGCCGTGAAGGACGTGCAAGGCGTATGTTCGACGAGCCAGGACGGCCTGCGCTCGCTCCTCCCGGAGCTCGCGAGGATGGGCTCATGAAGGACGAGCGCGTCGTGCGAGAGGCGATGATTGCCACCTGCCGCAAGATGAACGCGGCGGGGCTCAACCAGGGCACGAGCGGCAACTTGAGCGTGCGCGTGGACGGGGGCTTCCTGCTGACGCCCACCGGCATGGACTACGAAGTGCTGATGCCCCAGGACATGGTCCTCATGCGCATGGATGGAAGCCACGATGGCCCCCGGCGTCCGTCGTCCGAGTGGCAGCTCCACCGGGACATCCTGGAGGCCCGTCCGGAGGTGGGCGCGGTGCTGCACGCGCACTCCATGTTCAGCACCACGCTGGCGTGTCTGCGCCGAGGCATCCCGGCCTTCCACTACATGGTCTGCGCGGCGGGCGGCGTCGACGTGCGGTGCGCGCCGTACGCCACCTTCGGCACCGCGGAGCTGGCGCGAAACGTCCTGGACGCGCTGGAGGGCCGCAAGGCGTGCCTGATGGCGAACCACGGCATGCTGGCGCTGGGGCGGGACCTGCCCTCGGCCTTCAAGCTGGCGGTGGAGGTGGAGACGCTCGCGGCCATGTACTGGCGAGCGCTCCAGGTGGGCGAGCCCGTGCTGCTCGACGACGCGGAGATGGCGCGCGTGCTGGACAAGTTCAAGACCTACGGCCAGCAGTCCGCGCCAGTCCTCACGCCGAGCGGAGCGTGAGCACCGTCACCTCGGGCGGGACGCCCAGGCGGAAGGGCAGCCAGTGTCCGGTGCCGCCGGACACGTAGAGCTGGTGGTCGCCCCGGCGGTAGCGGCCCAGCATGTACTGGAAGGCGAAGAAGAAGAACGGCATCCCGAAGAAGGCCACCTGGCCACCGTGGGTGTGGCCCGCCAGCGTCAGCCGCGCCCCGCGCTCGGCGGCGTGGTCGAAGAAGTCCGGGTGGTGCGTGATGCACAGCACCACCTCGTCGGGAGAGACGCCCTGGAAGGCCTGCTCGGCGGACTGCTTCATGCGCGCGGCCTTCACGCGGTGGCTGCGGCCGGACATGGGGTAGTCCACGCCCACCACGCGCACGCGCTGACCGCCGTGCTCGAAGGTGTGGGACTCGTCCACGAGCAGGCGCACCGGGCCGCCGCGTGACTGGGACTTCGCGTAGGCCCCGACGACCTCGTCCAGCCCGCGCCAGTGCTCGTGGTTGCCGAGCACCGCCAGCATGCCGTGCGGCGCGCGGCACTCCTCCAGCGCGGCCATGGTGGCGTCGAGCTGGTCCAGGTCATCGATGAGGTCCCCCGTCATCACCTGGAGGTCCACCTTGGCCTCGTTCATCGCGGCCACGGTGTCGCGCAGGTACTGGGTGTCGATGAAGGTGCCCACATGCACGTCGGTAATCTGGCCGATGCGGAACCCATCCAGCGCGGCGGGCAGGCCGGGCAGGCGCACCTCCACCGACTCCACCTTGAAGCCCATGGAGCCGCTGGCCAGGCCCGCCGTGCTCGTCCCCACGGCGAGCAGCGGCACCGCGCGCCCCGCGTTCGTCAGGAGGTTGCGCCGGCTCATCCTCGCGGACGTCAGCGACTCCAGGGCGCTGGCCTGCGTGGAGTGGGTGGCGGGTGTTCCGCTGGGGACGGACTCGGGGACCTCGGGGACCGGGGCCTGGGTCGTCATGACGTCAGGGGAGGCCTTCGCCCGGGCGCGGCGGTCCATCCACCGGCGCAGCAGGGCCAGGGGGCCGCCGACGAGGAAGATGATGATGGCGGAGATGGACCAGCCCGTGGCGAGGATGCGCAGCAGGGCGGGGACCTCGGCGGTGCGTCCGGCGATGGCGGGCACCAGCCAGACGGCCAGGGACAGCGCCGAGCCGCCGAGCAACACCCACCGGCGCCACCCTCGCGCCATCGCGGGCCAGAACGACTTCAGGACGGTCCAGGCGACCACGTAGACCAGGAGGAGAAGCAACGGCCTGACCATCAACACGCTCCCAAGCGCACGAGAACCGCAGTCATAGCGCCGGGCCGCATGCCCCGCCGCACGAAGTGGCTGAATGTAGGTGATGCCCCTGTCACCGAGGCTCGCCTGGGCGCCAGGGCGTCCTCCCTACGTCCGCGCGGCCCGGGACATTCCCCAGGGCGTGTGGGCTTCAGCCCCGGGCGCCGGGGCTGGCCATGCGCAGGTGCGCGTGCAGCGTCTCGGTGCGCAGGTAGAGGAACTGGGCATCGCCGAAACCCAGCGCGTCGCCATCCGTGAGCAGCACGTCCTGCTCGGGCGTCAGCGCGGCGGTGTTGACCCAGGTCCCGTTCATCGAGCCCACGTCCCGGACCGAGCAGTCCCCCGCCGAGGCGTGCCACTTGAGCGTGGCGTGGTGCTTGGACACGGACGGGTCCGGGACGATGAGCGTGCAGCCCTCCATCCGTCCCACGGTGAGCTCCTGCCCGTCCGCGGCCGGACGCAGGAAGTGGACCTCCAGCGCGTCGAAGCCGCGCAGCATGACGAAGAGCCGGTCCACCAGCCGGGTGCGGTGCGCCATGCCCACGGTGCGCGCCTCGCCCAGCCGCATCGCCACCTGTTGGAAGACGGGCTCGGGCGGCTGTTGGACGAGGACCACGGGCCCGGAGGCGTCGAGGAAGGCTTCCAGGGTTGCCAGGGCGAACGGGCGCAGTTGCTTCACGGACGGCATGGTGGCCGCAACCTACCCCGAAGCCGCGGGCCCTGGCGCGCACCCGCACGCACCCGGCCGCCGCCGTCCACCAGCGAACGCTCCCACGTGAGCACATGGAGCGGGTTTGGTCCGGGTTCTCCGGAAGGTTTCCATGGAGGCACGCGCGAGGCTCAATCCCTGCGCAGTGATTGCGAGTGACTGTAATCCCAGACCCGAGACGAGGCTGGAAACATTTCAGCTAGTGGCTATCAACGATGGAGAAGGCTCGACACTCATTGCATATCCGCCCACGGAGCTCGGGTCGGTGGGCTCCATCACCAGGAGAAGCGCATGAAGGCACTGTCATTCGTGATGGTCGCGGCTGTTTCCATGGGCGTGCTCGCCGGTTGTGGCGAGGGCACCACGCCGGAGGCGACAGTCGACGACAAGGGGCCCCGGTACGAGGCCACGCTGAACGACGGGAGGTCCGTGTTCGTGCGGGACGCCTCGGGCGAGAGCAACGTGAGCGCCCAGGCCATCGAAGGTGAGCGCACCGTCACCCAGGCCGCGTGTTGGGTGACGTTGCAGTGGTGCAGCGAGCCGGGCACCGGCGACATCGTCTGCACCCAGAACGGCGGCTGCACGACGGCGCAGTTCATCGCCGCGTGTATCTCGCTCGCCGAGGATATCTGCGGAATCTGATACATCCGTGGAAGCTCAGCGTCAGCCCCAGGTGAGGGCTGACGCTGCATGGCGGTGCGTGGCGCGGTGTGTCGTGAGATGAGGCTTTGCGCTCGCGGCGTGTCCGGTGACACTCGCGTGACACAGACATTTGTGTTCGCGCGAGGAGCGTCCAAGCCATGTGGGAGCGAATGAGGAAGCACGGCGCCTGGGTGTTGGCGGCGTCGTTGTTGGCGTTGAGCGGGTGCTCGGACTCGGACGATGACCAGCCGACGCCGGACGCCGGGGCGCAGCCCGACTCGGGGACACCGGATGCGGGGGCCCCGGACTCGGGCTCGGAGCTGCCGCCGCTGCAGGTGCCGGAGGGCTGCAACCCGCTGGCGTCCGAGCATGACTGCCTGTTGCCGTATCCCTCGGACTACTTCCTGAAGGAGGACGCGGCGCTGCCGTCGGGGCACCGGGTGACGCTGAGCGCGGCCGCGAAGCTGAAGACGCGGGATGGGACGCCGTTCGACTTCACGGACCTGCATCCGGCGGATGGGTATTCGCATGGCACGCAGATGCTGGCGCTGTTCCCGGGCGGGGTGGATGACACGGGGCTGCCCCCGGTGACGCGGCCCACGGAGGCGACGTCGGGGAGCACGGTGTTGCTGGAGGCGGAAGCCGGCACGGGCGTGCTGCACTTCGCGGAGCTGGACCCTCGGGCGGCGGCGGACGCGCGGCGGGCGCTGCTGGTGCGGCCGGCGGTGCGGCTGAAGGGTGGGACGCGCTACATCGTGGCGCTGCGCGGGCTGAAGGCGAAGGACGGCGCGCCGGTGCCGGTGCCGGAGGGCTTCCGCCGCATCCGGGATGGACAGACGGCGGGGGATGCGCTGCTGGCGCCGCTGGCCCGGCGCTACGAGGCGGACATCTTCCCGGCGCTGGAGGCGGCGGGAGTGCCGCGCGCGGAGCTGCAGCTGGCGTGGGACTTCACGACGGAGACCGAGGAGAACGTCACGCGGGACATGTTGGACGTGCGTCGGCTGGCGATGGAGGCGATGGAGGCCACGCCGCCGGTGGTGACGGTGACGGAGGTGACGAACGACGTGGACGCGAACATCGCGCGTCGCATCAGGGGGACGCTGCGGGTGCCGCTGTTCATGGAGACGGCGCAGCCCGGAGCGCTGCTGGCGCGGGATGCCGAGGGGCGGGTGCGGCGCAATGGCGAGGCGGAGGTGCCCTTCACGCTGCAGATTCCCCGGAGTGTCTGGGGGCAGGGCGTGGCGCCGGTGCGGCTGCTCCAGTACGGGCACGGCTTCTTCGGCGGGCAGGGTGAGGCGGACGGCTCGTTCGTGCGGCCGTTCGTGCAGGCGACGCGGATGGTGGTGGTGACGGTGGACTGGTGGGGGATGTCGCAGGCG
>NZ_SRLW01000249.1:0-14625 GCF_006518215.1 Myxococcus sp. AB025B | reverse complement strand
CCACCACCTCCGCGAAGAGCGGCGGCAGGCCCGCGGCCACCCCCACCGTCGCCACGAAGAGCAGCCGCACCGCCGCGGGCGAGGAGAACCGGTCCGACTTCGACATCCGCCCCAACAGCAACGCCAGCGACAGGTAGAGGACCGAGTACGCCGGCATCACCGCCATCACCATGCGGAACGGCTCGCTGCGCGACGAGGTGTGCTCGGAGAAGAGCGCCGCCAGGAACCACGCGACGTTCCAGCCCACCAACAGCAACACCGCCAGCCGGAAGCCCCGCAGCGCGCCCGGCCGCATCAGCGACCAGGGGCCCGTGTCCGCTCGCAGCGCGCGCGCCTGTCCATCCACGTCCGAGGCCATGAACAGGCTCACCAGCGTCAGGTGCACCGTCCCCAGCGTGGCGAACACCTCCGTCACCACGTGCTTCCTGTCATCCACCCACCAGAGCACCAGGCCCGCGAGCAGGGCCACCCCCATCTGCGCCGCCACCGCCCGACGCGGGCCGCGCGTGTAGCCCTCCGTGGACAAGGACAGCCGCGACGCGGCCACCTCGAACAACAGCCACCCGTCCAGGAGCATCAACCCCAGACAGATGCTCATCGCGAGCAACACCCCGTCCGTGTGCAGCAGCCGGTCCGCCGCGTCCGTCAGCGCGCTGGCGATGCCGAGCGCCATCGCGAACGCGAGGCCCAACGCGCCCAGCACCACGAAGTGCACCAGGCCCCGCCCCATCCGGCTGTCCGCCAGCGTCGCCGCGCACACCGCCACCACCGTGAGGAACACGAGCCACGCCGCGCTCAACCCCAACACCACCAGGATGGTCGGCAGCGCGATGCCGTTGAGGTAGTAGCTGAAGAGCAGGAAGGGCCCCACCGCCGAGGCATACAGCGCCGCCTGCACCAGGAACGACAGCACCTTGCCGCGCAGAATCTTCCGAGGCCCCAGCCCCGTGAGCACCAGCAGCACCCACGTGTCGTCCTCGCGCTCCCGCGCCAGCGAGCGGTACGCGCTGTACGGAATCACGAAGAAGTGCACCACCGACAGGCACACGAAGAACGCGAAGAAGTACGTCTGCCCGAACTGGGAGAACGCCGCGTCCCGCGTCTGCACGAAGGCCACCAGCGCCAGCACCACGCACGACAGCAGCATCAACCCGAAGCACGCCCAGAAGATGCGCGTGCGGAAGCCCTGACGGACCTCCTTCACCACCAGCGGGTTGAGCCGGTCCCCCCACCGCGCCTGGAAGCCGCCGCCGCTCGCGGACACCGCGCCACCGGTCGGCTCCGCCACGGGCACCCTCGAGGTCGTCTCCATGGGCGCGCTCACGCGAGCCTCCCCTTCGTCACCGTCATGAAGGCATCCTCGAGGTTGCGCTCGCGCATGCCGAACGCGCACACCGGCAGGCCCGCCGTCACCAGCACCGCCAGGAGCGCCGCCGACGCCACGTCCGCGCCCGTGCCGGGCTCCAGCTCCAGACTCACCCGCAGGGACTCACCCTCCTTCGACACCCGCGACACCCGGGGCTGCTCCAACAGGAGCCGCTCCGCGCGCGACCACGCACCTTCCGCCTCCGGCCCTGTCGCCAGGCGCACCGTCAGCTCCACCGAGGCGAGGTTCGTGTCCTGCTGGAGCAGGTCCTCCACCTTGCCCGTGGCCAGCAGGCGCCCCTGCTCGATGATGGCGCACGTGTCGCAGATCTCGGCCAGCTCCGTGAGGATGTGGCTGGAGATGATGACCGCCTTGCCCTGGTCCGCCAGCGCCCGCAGCAGCTCGCGCAGCTCGATGCGCGCCCGGGGGTCCAGGCCATCCGCCGGCTCGTCCAACAAGAGCAGCTGGGGGTCGTGCAACAGCGTGCGCCCCAACGCCACGCGCTGCCGCATGCCCTTGGACAGCGCGGTGGTGAGCTTGTCCGCGAGCGGCCCCAGGCCCGTGAAGCCCATCACCGACTCCACGCGCTGGCGCCGCTTCGCGCCCGTCAGCCCATAGGCGCGCGCGAAGAAGTCCAGGAACTCGAAGACGGTGACGTCGTCATAGGTGCCGTACCGGTCCGGCATGTAGCCGATGAGCGGCCGCACCTTGTCCGGCGTGTCCACCAGCGAGTGGCCCCCGAGCAGCACCTCGCCGGACGTGGGCGCGTCCAGCGTCGCGAGGATGCGCAGCGTGGTGCTCTTGCCCGCGCCGTTCGGACCGATGAACCCCAGGATGCTGCCCGCCTCCAGTTGGAAGGACACGTCATCCACCGCCCGCAGGGCGCCGTAGTCGCGCCTGAGGCCCTTCACCTCCAGCAACGCGCTCATGGCCTCACCTCGCCCCGAATCAGATGCACGCTCGCCTCCACCTCCGCGCTCAAGGCGCTGGTGGGCAGCGGGCCCGGGCCACTCGTGCGCACGACGAACTCGTTGTCCTTCAGCTCCCTGCGGAAGAGCGGCAGCGCGGCCTGCAGGCGGTACTGGGCCGAGGAGGGCATGCCCACCTCCACCAGGGTGTCCGCCGCGTTGGCCTGCGAGGGCCCCGGGTCCGGCTCCGCGGCCCCCAGCGCGCCCTCCTCGCCATCCGCCAGCCGGGGCAGCCGGCGCACCTGACCGTTCCAGCGCAGGACGCCTTCCTCCACGACGACGCCCAGCGCGTTCTGGACCTTGGGCTCTGCGCCCGTCTCCACCAGCACCAGTCGGGCGCGCGAGGGGACCACCGCGAGCTCTCCCCACTCGCGATAGGTGCGCGGTGGCAGGAAGCCATCTCCCACGGTGAGCCCGCCCGTCCAGTCCAGGTCGGCCATCAGGTCCTCCGTGTCGTGCGGAGCGATGAGCACGCTCGATGAGGGCAGGCGCAGCGGCTCGGGTGACAGGTTCGCGTACCAGCCCGACAACCCCACCGTCACCGCGCGGGCCCGGGCGCCATCCAGGTACGTCAGGCTGTAGCGCGCCGTGTGCACCGCGAAGCCATCCACCAGCACGGACCAGGCGATGAGCACCAGGCACGTCACCAGCGACACGGCGGGCACCGCGATGAGCACCGCCACAGGGCCCCGGCGCTTCGTCAGCCACCAGGCCCCGGGCCCCACCAGCAGCGCGAACGCCGTCATCAGGAGCAGGAACGGCCCCACCGGCGCGCGGGCGGTGCCCAGCAGCGGCGCCTCGTCGTCACCGAACGACACCTTCGCGGCCCACCGCGAGCGCAGCCCCTGCGGACGCGTCTTGCCCCGGTTGTCGTCCGTGAGGGTCGACAGCTCCGACTGAATCTTGTGCCGACACGTGGCCGCGGAGTTGTCGCAGGTCCACACGCCGCCGAAGGCGTAGGGCCCGTCCTGGAGCGGGACGGACTGGAGCAGTTGCAGCCGCTCGCGCAGGTCCCTCGGAGGGTTGGCGACGACGAGCCGACCTCCCGACAGCGCATAGGACTCCAGCACGGCCCACACGTCCGCGGGGACCTTCGTCGCCGTCTCGGTGAGGACCACCATCTCGAAGCCCGCGTAGGCCGCCAGCTCGCGCGGCGCCTCTTGCGCGTCGATGAAGCGCACGGAGAACAGCGGGTCCTCCTGCTCGGGCGTCTTGGACAGGCCCGTGGCGGCCTCGAAGGACTCGCTGTTGCCCACCACCAGCACGGGCTCGAAGCGGTCGTTGTCGGGGAACAGGTGCTCGGTGATGGGTGGCAGACCCGGGACCTCGACCGTCAACACTCCGGAGTGCCAGGCCACGGGCGCCATCAGCCAGGTGACCAGCCGCTGTCGAGGCGCCAGCTCCACGGTGCGCACGACGGAGTGCGTGACATCGCCGTAGGAGGGTCGGAAGGACAGGTGCACCGGGTGCGGCTGGGCGTCGCCGTTGTGGAGGGTCACCTCCGCCGCCCAGTAGCCGCGCTGGGGCTTGAGCGAGCCCCGGCGCACCGTGACGCGCAGGTAGTCCTGGGCGAGCGAGTCCACCGACCCGCTCGCATCGCGGTAGCCCACGGGCGCCTTCACGGCCGTGGCGGCGGTGGCGACGTCCACGGGAGCGGCCGCCTCGACGACCGGCGGTGGGGTCCCCAGGAGCAGCCACACCGACAACACCACGACGCTAGTCACGCGGCACCTCGGGCACGGCCTGCAGCAGCGCGCCCACCACGTCCGACGCGGACACCTTCTCCAGCGAGGCCTCGTACGCGAGCACCAGCCGGTGGTTGAGCGCGGCGGGGGCGGCGGCCACCACGTCGTCGAAGCCGACGTTGGGCCGGCCCTGCATCAAGGCCCGAGCGCGACCGGCCGCCGCGAGCGCGAGCGCGGCGCGGGGGCTCGCGCCATAACGCACGAAGCGGCGGACGGCCTCGGGCGCGGAGGCCTGGCGCGGGTCGCTCGCCTCCACCAGCCGCCCGATGAAGTCCGCCACCGGGCCGGGCAGGTGGACGCGGTCCACGGCGGAGAACAGGCGCGCGAGCCCCTCCGCGTCGAGCACGGCGGACAGCTCCGGCGGCGCGCCGCGCACGCGCGTGGTGAGCAGCGCGCGCAGCGTCTTCGCGCCCACGGGGGGCACCTGGATACGGAAGAGGAAGCGGTCGAGCTGCGCCTCGGGCAGGGGATAGGTGCCCTCCAGCTCGATGGGGTTCTGCGTGGCGAGCACGAAGAACGGGTCCGGCAGCGAGCGCGTGTGGCCGAGCACCGTCACGCGGCGCTCCTGCATGGCCTCCAGCAGCGCGGCCTGCGTCTTCGGGCTGGAGCGGTTGATTTCATCCGCGAGCACGAGGCTGGCGAACAGCGGGCCCTCGCGGAAGACGAAGTCGCGGCGGCCCTCGCCCTCCAGCACATAGGTGCCGGTGATGTCGCCGGGCAGGAGGTCCGGGGTGAACTGGATGCGGCGGAAGGGCAGCGCGAGCAGCTTCGCCAGCGACTTGCACAGCTCCGTCTTGCCCAGGCCGGGCAGGCCCTCGAGCAGCACGTGTCCGCGCGCGAGCACCGCCATGACGACCTGCTCGACGACGGTCTGCTGGTCCAGCATGACGGTGTCGAGCCGGGCCTTGAGCTGGTTCGCCACCTCCGCCGCCCCCTGCGCCTCGGCGGGACTGAGAAGTTCCGCTGCCACGTGTGTTCTCCCCTTCCGGACTACTCTCCACCAAAGTACCGCTTCACGAGGTCGCGGTTGCGCGGCAGCAGCGGCTGTCCGCCGGTCCCCACCGCCGCGTCGCCCTGAGCGCTGGTCCCCTGACCGCGCGCCGCGCCCCGGGCCCCCGTGCCTCGCCGAGGGTCCGCCGCCTCGAGCCCCCACAGCTCACCGGCCTCGCCGCCGTGTCCCTCCGGGAGCGGCTCGAACGCGAGCCGGTCCGGGTCCATCTCCGCCGCGCCCCCGAAGACGAGCGGATTCGAGCCGCCCCCTTCCGAGGGAGCCCCCGAGCCCGCGCCCTGGCGCACCGCACGGCTCGCGTGGCCCTGGCTGTTGCCGCGCCCGCCGCCCTGGCCTTCGCCACCCTCCTGCCCCTCGCCGCCTTCCTGCCCTTCACCGCCCTCCTGCCCCTCGCCGCCTTGTCCCTGGCCCGCTTGCTGGCGATTGCCTTCCTGCCGCCCGCTCGAGCCTTGTCGAGGACGCGAGCGTTGACTGCGGGCCTGCGCGCCCTGCCCCTCACGCGGCTCGAAGCGCTGGGCGAGCGACTGCCTTCGACGCTCCAGCGACTGGCGCAGTTCCGAGATCTGGTCCACCGAACCGGAGGACAGGGCGCGCGCCTGTTCCTGGCGCGAAGCGCCCTGCTGACCTTCGCTCGGATTGCCGCCTTGCTGTCCCGCGTTCGCCTGGCCCTGCTCGCCGCCCTGTTGCCCCGAGTTCGACGCGCCCTGCTCGCCGCCCTGTTGTCCGGAGTTCGAGGCGCCCTGCTCCGAGCCCTGCTGCCCGTTCTCGGAGCCCTCTTGCGCCGAGCCCTCCGCGCCCGCGGACTGGAGCGCCATGAGCGCGCGCTCGAGAGCCTCGCGCTCACGGGACGCGGACTCCGCGCCCCCCGCGGCGCCCAGGGCCTCCTCCAATTCACGCGCGGCCTCGGAGGCCTGGGCCAGCTCGGCGGCGGCCTCGGCGGCGCGCTCGGCGAGTCGACGCTCCATCGAGTCGGCGGCCTCCCAGTCACCTGAGTCGAAGCGGCCCGAAGCCACTTCCTCGGACAGCCGACGCAGCTCGTCCTCCACGGCCTCGCCCAGGGGCTCCTCGCGGGCCAGGGCCTCGGCCTGTGCCTTCACCGCGTCCACCTTCGCCGCGGCGGCGGCATGGACACCCCGGGACGCGCGCGGTGCGGGCAACGGCATCAGGAAGCCGATGAGGGCGAACACCAGCGCGCCGACGAGGGCCGCCACGGGGCGCTGCCACTTCAGCTGCGGAGGCTTCACCTCGCGGGCGAGCTGATTGACGGAGAGCTCCCACTCCCCCACGGGGCGCTCCAGCCGGGTGAGCAGCAACCCGCCCGCGTTGGCCGAGCGGTCCGCGAGCACGGCCGCATGCTCGAGCGAGACATGGCGCGCGCGGGCACGTCGCCACCACCACGCGAGGCCCGCGAGCACGAGCGGCGGCAGGGCCCAGACGCACTGCTGGCGCAACAGGAGCCGGGCCAGCACGCAGGCGGTGCTGGTGGCCCAGAGGGGAGCCAGGCCCGCCTCCGCCCACGCGAGGGCATTGAGGCGTCGCTGGACGCGGCGCACCGGAGCAAGCACCAGAGCCTGGAGGCGGCGTTCTTCGCTGGCGGCCATGAGGAAGAACCAGTGTCGGACACTCGGGGTGCCCGGACAAGCCGCTCGGTGTCGAGCGTCGGCGAGGGCAGGTGGGCGGCGTTCGTGTCGACCTGAACGGTCGCCTGCTCTCGAAGGACGGGAAAACACCCAGGCACTGCCCTGAACTGAACGGGGGGCGGCAAGGTGGGCTTTGCCCTGGATGCGGCGCGCTGTCGGAATGCGGCGCATCGCGAAGCATCCGCTTTCCGGGGGGAATCCATGTCGACGCGAGAGGCGAAATCGAACGAGGTGCGCCAGCCGCGCAAGGACTTCAGCGAGACGGCGTGCAGGGCCCGAGGCAACGAGGTGTCACGGCGCACCGCGCGCTCGCGCTCGGCGCCAGAGTTGTTCGGACCGGCGGAGCAGCTCCAGGTCCCGGGCGAGCTCACGGCGTTCGTTCCGATGGAGGCACAGCCGGAGCCGTCCTGGCGTCCGGGCATGGGCGTGATTCCGTACGACGGCGGCGCGACGTTCCGCGTGTGGGCGCCGCATGCGCAGCGCGTGCAGGTGGTGGGGGACTTCAGCCACTGGCACGCGGTGGAGCTGGCGCGTGAGCCCTCGGGCAACTTCTCCCGGGACATCCAGGGGGCGTACAACGGACAGCAGTACCAGTACATCGTGCAGGGCCGTTACGGCGACTGGCGCTGGCGCAACGACCCGAGGGCCGCGGACGTCACGCACTCCACGGGCAACAGCGTCATCCTGGACCACCGTGACTTCGTGTGGCGGTACGACGGGCACTTCCAGATGCCCGCGCGGCACGAGGCGGTCATCTACGAGCTGCACATCGGCACGTTCCACGACTCACCGGGCTGGGGGCCGGGGCACTGGTTGAGCGCCATCGACAAGCTCGACTACCTGCGGGATTTGGGCGTGAACCTGGTGGAGCTGATGCCCTCGGCGGAGTTCGCGGGGGACTTCTCGTGGGGCTACAACCCGACGTTCCCGTTCGCGCCGGAGAGCACCTATGGCGCGCCGAACGACTTGAAGCGCTTCGTGGACGAGGCGCACCGGCGCGGCATCGGCGTCATCATGGACGTGGTCTACAACCACCTGGGGCCCAGTGACTTGCCGCACTGGGACTTCGATGGAGAGACGTTCGGACGCGGAGGCGTGTACTTCTACGCGGACTGGCGCGCGAGCACGCCGTGGGGAGACACCCGGCCGGACTACGGGCGTCACGAGGTGCGCGACTACCTGCGTGACAACGCGCTGATGTGGCTGCGCGAGTACCACATGGATGGCTTGCGCGTGGACGCGACGAAGGAGATTCGCACCACGAGCGGCGTGGACAATCCGGCGGGATGGGACTTGCTGCGCTCGATTACAGAGGCGGTGAAGCGCGAGTTCCCGTGGAAGCTGCTCATCGCGGAGGACATGGCGGCGGACCCGGCGGTGACGCATCCGCAGGGGGCGGGGTTCGACGCGCAGTGGGACGCGGCGTTCGTGCACCCGGTGCGCGCCGCGCTCACCGCGCCGTTCGACGAGTGGCGGGATTTGAGCGCGGTCCGGGACGCGCTGTACTTCCGTTACAACGGCCAGTCGATGCAGCGGGTCATCTTCACGGAGAGCCACGACGAGGTGGCGAACGGCCGCAGCCGGTTGCCGACGGAGGTGTCGCCGTACAATCCCGGAGACGTGCTGGCGAAGAAGAAGGCGCTGCTGGGCGCGGCGCTGACGCTGACGGCGCCGGGGATTCCAATGTTGTTCATGGGGCAGGAGTTCCTGGAGGACGGGCACTTCGATGACGGGGACCCGCTGGACTGGAACAAGTCGGACTGGTTCGGGGGAATCCTCCAGGCGCATCGGGACCTCATCCGCCTGCGGCGCAACTGGCACGACACGAGCGCGGGGCTGCGGGGCGAGGGCGTCAACGTCTTCCACCTGAACCACGACGACAAGGTGCTCGCGTTCCACCGGTGGCAGCACGGTGGAGCGGGTGACGACGTGGTGGTCATCGTGAACCTGGGACACCGGACGTTCAGCGGGTACGAGCTGGGCCTGCCCTCGGATGGACTGTGGCGGGTGCGGTTCAACAGCGACTGGCAGGGCTACTCACCGGACTTCGGCGGCACGCACGTGCACGACTTCTGGAGCACGTGGGGAGAGCGGGACGGAATGCCCGCGCGCGGAGCCGTGTCCCTGGGCGCGTACAGCGCGGTGATTCTCTCCAGGGACCGCTGGTAGCTGGAAAGGTCACTCGCCCTGGCCCGTGAGAATGATTGATTTGCTTGCGCTACAAAACGGTAAGGCTCGACCGGAAACAGTTGCGGGAGACACCGCTCCACCTATAATGCCTTTCGCAAACGCACGATGTACTGGAGGGGATAGTGGCGCACCTTTCAAGGCCACACATCGCGCTCTCTCTCTTCACGAGTCTGCTTGCCATCCTCCCCGTCGCGGGAGCAATGCATTGCGAGTTCCTCGAAGGGGGATGCGGGGGCATCGGTGACGATGGCGGAGGCACCGGGGGAGGAGGAGGAGGTCCCGTGATCACCTTCTCCTGTCCTCCCGGGTACCGGGTCCACTGCAAGATTGTGCCCGGGAAGCCCATTGAGTGCGTTTGCAAGGAAACGACCGACGGCGGAACGCCCTAGCGGTGGTTGTCTGGGATGGGTGAGATGAAGGCCTCGAAGGTGGGGTTGGTAGCGTGTGCATTGAGCCTCAGCTTCCTGGTGGGCCTTGCATTGAGAGGTGGCGAGGACCTTCGGCCCTCTCACAATGGAGGCAGCACACCTTCCACCGACGCGCCAGACACAAACGGTCGTGACGGCGAGGGACAGTCTCGAGGTGGAGGACTCGCCCGACAGCGGACCGTGCTGGCGCAAACAGGCCTTGACGCATCACTCCAGCCCCCCAGGGCGGGCGAGAGCGGTCGAATTATCGCTGGCACCGCGTCCGACGCTGCCGAGAGGGCGCGAAGCCCCCATCCGGATGCAGGAATGCGGGCCGGGGTCCCGCAGGAGCCAGCACGGTCCGAACAACGGGGACCTGGCGCAGTATGCGCGACCAGTTCGGACTGCCCGGAGGGGCTCGGCTGTATCTTCGAGCCAACCCCGGGGCGCTTCTCCTGTCAGCCCTCGGAATGCAAACAAGACGCAGACTGCGCGGACGGCAAGGTCTGCCGCGTCGCCAGCGACATCACCTCGGGCGTGCCCATCCGACGCTGCCTGATTCCTGGCACCCAGCGAGAGGGCGGCGCATGCTTCGACATCTCCAGTGACAGCAGTGAGGTGTGCCGAGCAGGGCTCCTGTGCGTCAGAGGCCGGTGTGGCAAGCCCTGCGAGGAGAGCACCATCGGTAGCTGTCCGGTGGGGAGCACCTGCATCAGCACGGTGAATGGGGGGGGATGCCTGGCCACCTGCCGCGAAGGGCAGTGCCCCAATGGACAGGAATGTCTCGACCTGGGCGACGAGTCGCTCTGCGCCAACCGAGTTGGGGAGAACTGCCTCACCGGAGGGTGCGCGAAAGGGCAGGTCTGCGAGGTGACGCAACGAATGGACACCGTCATCTTCGAGTGCGCGAAGCGCTGCGACCCATTCCAGCCCGAAGGCTGCCTCCCGGGCTCCGTCTGCGGCGCCGGAGGCAACGGGCAGAGCCTCTGCTACCAAGGCTGTGACTTCACGGAGAACCCGTGCCCTCGCGGCTACGAGTGCTCCACCGTGACGGAAGATCTCCGGACCCTGGGTTGCCGCCGCGTTGGCCCCTGAGCGTGACCCATCCGCGTCCGTTTGACGCGGTGATAAGGTGCTCGGCACCACCTGGGCGCGTACAGCGCGGTGATTCTCTCCAGGGACCGCTGGTAGCCTGCGGGCGGATGCTGCTCGCCCGACCTCCTGACCTCGCGCCTCGCGCTCCGTGGCCGGACATGCCCCTGGTGGTGTGGCCGGCCGCGCTCGCCATGTGGGGCCCCGGGGACATGTCGTCGAAGCACGCCCACCACGCGATGCACCTCATGCTGTGCCGCATGGGCACGCTCTCCATCCGCGTGGACTCGGCCAGGAAGGACACGCGCGCGGCCGGAGTCCTCGTCGGTCCCGATGTCCCTCACGCGCTCGATGCCCGAGGCACGGAGGTCGTCCTCCTCTTCGTCGAGCCCGAGAGCCATGACGGTCTGCGCCTCCGCGCGTCCCTCACCGAATCCGTCCGACTCTTCGACGAGGCCGCGCGCGACGCCCTGCTCGCCAGTCTGCCGCGCGCGGGGCCCATTCCCCACGCGGACATCGGCCCGTGGATGGAGTCCGCGCTGGAAGCCCTCGCCGGCCCCAGCACCACCAGCGCCCCTCGCATGCACCCACGCGTGCGCAAGCTCCTGCGCCACCTACGCGCCGACCCCGCTCCCGAGGACACCTCCCTCGAAGCGCTCGCCGAGGTCGCCGGGCTCTCCTCCGGCCGCCTGATGCACGCCTTCACCGAGTCCACCGGCGTGCCCCTGCGCCCCTATCTCCTCTGGCTCCGACTCCAGCGCGCCGCCGGCGCCATCGCCTCCGGACGCACCGCCGGGGAGGCCGCGCACGCCGCCGGCTTCTCCGACTCCGCCCACCTGACGCGCACCTTCCGGCGCATGTTCGGCACCACGCCCTCCTTCCTCCAACGTCGCAGCCAGTTCGTTCAAGCCCAGGCCAGGGCCCCCGACGCATCTTGAGCAGCGTCAGGCCGGGACTCCTCCCGACCTTCCGAGCCAGGAGCCTCGCCGTGTCCTTCGCCCTCGTGCTGCTCTCGTTCTTCGCCCTCTTCCACCTGCCCCCGCTGCGCAGGCTGCCCGCGCTCTCCACCCCCGCGAGCCGCGCCGCCATGGCCGCGGGCCTCTTCTTCATCGGCGCCGGCGTCATGCACTTCCTCATGCCCGCGCGCTACGACGCGATGATTCCGCCGCAGCTCCCCTCACCCCGCTTCTGGACGCTCCTGTCCGGCGTGCTCGAAGTCGCAGGCGGCGTGGGCCTCCTCCTCCCGCGCACCCGAAAGCTCGCGGCACTCGGCCTCATCGCACTGCTCGTCGCCATCCTCCCCGCGAACCTCCACGAGGCCTCGGCCAACTCCGCCTCACACGTGCTGCCCTTCCCGGACTGGTACTTCTGGCTGCGCCTCCCCTTCCAGCTCGTCTACATCGCCTGGGTGGCGTGGGCCGGTGGACTGTTGCCCTCCCAAAGCCGTGCGAGGCGCGCCATGGCTGGTTAGGCTCGCCGCCCCATGAACTTCCGTCATCTTGGTCGCAGCGGTCTGGCCGTCAGTGAAATCTCCTTCGGCAACTGGCTCACGCACGGCTCCCAGGTGGAAGAAGAGGCCGCGCTCGCGTGCGTGAAGGCCGCGCAGGACGTGGGCATCACCACGTTCGACACCGCCGACGTCTACGCGAGCACCCGCGCCGAGTCCGTCCTCGGCCGAGCCCTCAAGGGCCAGCGCCGCGCCGGCTACGAGCTGTTCACCAAGGTCTACTGGCCCACCGGCCCCGGGAAGAACGACTGGGGCCTGTCGCGCAAGCACATCATGGAGTCCATCCACGGCTCGCTCACCCGCCTCCAGACGGACTACGTGGACCTCTATCAGGCCCACCGCTTCGACACCGCCACGCCGCTCGAGGAGACGATGCTCGCCTTCGCCGACATCGTCCGTCAGGGCAAGGCCCTCTACATCGGCGTCTCCGAGTGGACCGGCGAGCAGATCCGCCAGGGCGCGAAGCTCGCCCGCGAGCTGAAGATTCCCTTCGTCTCCAGCCAGCCCCAGTACTCCATGCTCTGGCGCGTCATCGAGGCAGACGTCATCCCCGCGTCCCTCGACGAGGGCCTCGGTCAGATTGTCTGGTCCCCCATGGCCATGGGCGTGCTCACCGGCAAGTACCTCCCCGGCAAGCCGCCGCCCGCGGGCAGCCGCGCCACCGACCCCACCGGCTCGCGATTCATCGCGCGCTTCCTCAAGGAGGACGTGCTCACCCGCGTGCAGAACCTCAAGCCGCTGGCGCAAGAGGCCGGCCTCACCATGGCCCAGCTCGCCGTCGCCTGGGTGCTCCAGAACAAGGGCGTCTCCTCCGCCATCATCGGCGCCTCCCGCCCCGAGCAGGTCCACGACACCGTGAAGGCCGCCGGCGTGAAGCTGGAGCCCGAGCTGATGCGCCGCATCGACGACGTGCTCGGCCCCGTCATCGAGCGCAACCCCGCCCTCACCGACGTGCCGGACCGCAAGATTTGAAGCCCCACGCGACGCGCCGGGTCTCCACGTGAGCCCGGCGTGCTCGCGCCGCTGCACCCCGTCGTCGCGCCGCCCTATACTCGCGCCCAGGTCCTTCTCCTGGAGGTGGCGTATGCGTTGGTTCGTAATCTCCGCAATCCTGTTCGCGTCGAGCGCGTCCGCGCAGACGCCCGAGTGCAAGGCGGCGAAGAAGGAGTACGTCGAGCGCGAGGGTCAGCTCACCACCCTGAAGCAGGCCCGCAAGGACATGCGCGAGGTGCTCGTCGCCGCCAAGAAGGGCCGCGCCCACAGCCGCGCGCTCGACGCGCTGGAGAAGGCCGACGACGCCATGGAGGACGCCGTCAAGCGCGCCACCTCCGAGCAGGCCCAGCGCGACAAGCTGACCAAGGAGATCTGCAAGTAGGCCCTCGACCCGGAGGCGCTTTTCGCCCCTGGGTTTCTTTTGCCTTTCGGCTGCGCGAAGGGGCTTTCAAGGGGCGAGCCACTCGGAGCATCTTCACTGCATGGATCCACTCTTCAAGGCCCAGGCCATCGGCATGCTGCTGCTCTGGATTCCGCTGCTCGCGGGGTTCTTCGTGGGCCGGTGGGTGTACCCGAAGCTGCTGCGCCTGCTCCCCGCCGTCCTGCCCCTCGCCCGCTCGCGCTCGTCGACCTTCATGACGCTCGTGAACGTCACCCTGTTCGCCACGGCCATGGTGCTCACCACGGGCATGCTCGCGGCGAAGACGCTCGTGTGGCTCCAGGGTCTGACCTTCCTGCCCGTCACGCCCACCGCCAACTGGGTGCGCGCCCTCTCCTGGCTCGCCGCCTTCTTCTGCGGCTACCACGCGGCGCCGCTGTTCGAGTACCCGGTCAAGCTGCGCCAGGAGCTCGAGAGCGAGGCCGCGTACCGCCGGAACTGGGAGGAGTACCGGCGCCGGCGCGACGCGCCGAAGCCGAGCGCGAAGTCGTCCTATCCCGAGTGACGCCAGGCGCTCAGCGCCGGCAGTCCGGATGCGCCGCCGCGTGGAGGCGCTCGTACTCCGCATGGGTGATGTCGCCCGCGAAGAGCGTCATCGCGACTTCGCCCCACGTCCCGCGCCAGTCGCCTGGCATCCGCAACGGATTGAAGCTCGACAGCATGCCGGGGGGCGGAGGAGGGGGCGTCATCATGAGATACGCGTCCCCCAGGTGGTGCGGCGGGAGCGCCCGCGCGAGCACGCGCCGCTGGAGCTCCTCGAAGGTGATGTCCCCGCGCTTGTACGCCGCCGAGTCCGCCAACGCCGCGGAGTAGTCCGCGCTGCCCTCGGGAATACGGGGGTCGCGCGTCGACGCATCGGGCTCCGGAGGCATGTGCGGCGGCCGGGGCGGCGGCGGGACGGAGCGCCAGGAATCGTCATCGGGCGGCTTGTTCGACATGCGGGAGTCCTCCAGGAGGAAGGCTCCCGACTGTCCCTCAAGTCCCCGCCGTCGGGGAAGTCTGTCGTCGCCGCGACGCTCCTCCTGCCCTCCGGGGACGTGCGAGTCCTTGCAAGGACTGACGCCGAACCCTTCACCTGTCCAACCGGCCACAGCCACCCGAGCCTCGGGCCTCGGCCCGCGCACGCGGTGGTTAGCTGCCCTCGACCACCCACCACCCGCCGAGGAGCCCCATGCGCTTGTGTCTGTCTTTGTCGAGCCTCGCCTGCGCCCTCTTCCTGTCCCTCACGGGAACCGCCCACGCCCAGAGCGCCGCGCCCCCACCCCCGGA
>NZ_SRLW01000248.1:0-14723 GCF_006518215.1 Myxococcus sp. AB025B | reverse complement strand
CCGCCAGCACCGCGCCCGCGAGCGCCAGCATGCTGGCCACGATTCCACCCGCGTACGCCGCCGCGTGCGCGCCCACCCGCCCCTGCTCCTGGCGCACCATGCGCGTGAAGCCGTACGCCTTGAGCGCCAGCACCGGGAACACACACGGCATCAGGTTGAGCAGCGCGCCGCCGAGGAACGCGAACAGCAGCGCCATGCCCAGCCCCATGGACGACTCCTGGGGCGCGGCCGGCGCGGCGCTCGTCACCGGCTTCACCGCCGCGAGCGAGTCCTTGATGGAGGGCGCCTTCGCCACCGCCGTTGGCGCGGAGCCCGGCGCCGCCGCCACGAAGGGCGCCAGGGCCAGGTCCACCTCGAGCGCCTGATAGCCCGTGGCCTTCGTGCCCAGCCGCAGCACGCCCTTGAGGCGCGGCTCGGCCTCCGGCGCGTCCGGCTCCGCCTTGCCCTTGAGCGCATAGCGGCCCGGGGCCGTCTGCGTGAGCGTCACCTTGTCCACGCCGGGGTTGCGCTCGGGGACGAAGAAGTCCTTCTCCGTCGCGGGCACGCCAGCGCCGCCCGTCAGCGTGACGGTGCCGGTGAACTCCTTGCCCGCGGTGAGCTCCTTCGCGTCCAGCGCGAGCACCGCGCTGTGCCCCGTGTCCTTCGTCGGGCGGGGGACCTGCGCCTTGGCCGCGTCGAACGTGGGCGCGGCCTCGGTGTCCGCCACCGTCGCGGGCCCCACCGGGATGGAGCGCGTGAGCATCAGGTCCGCGGGGATGCAGTGCACCTCGCACACCAGCGCGTTCACCGCGGCCGACAGGTTGAGCGAGCCGGTGGCCTGCTCGGAGGCGCGCGCCTGCGCGAACAGCAGCACCTCCCCCTCGTAGCCGTGCGTGGTGATGAAGCCGTCGGGGGTGCGGAAGGTGCTCGGGAACGGCCACTGGAGCGCGCCCACGGTGGAGCCGGGCGTGTCCCACGCGATGTCCGTCTCCAGACCGGAGTCGCCCGGGTTCTTCCAGTAGACATGCCAGCCCGGGTCCAGCCGGAAGCGCACGCCCACGCGGAAGGTGTCGCCCGGCTTCACCTGGGTGGAGTCCACCAGCAGCGCCGCCTCGATGCGCGGGTCGCCCTCGTCGGGCGCGCCCGTGGCCACCGCGGACGGAGGCAGCGCCGCGTGCGCCACCGCCGCCGTCAGCCACAGACCGATACCGCCCACCAGGGCGAACCTCTTGGACACCGAGTGCTTCATGCGCCTCCCGTTAACCCAGCCGAGACGGGCCCGCCAGCATCGGCGCGGGGACCACGTCCGTGCCAGAACCTCCCAGGCGGGCGGACATTCCCCGCGCCCGGCTGTGGTCCAGGGAGGTAACGAGGCACACATTCCAGCGCCAACACGGGGGCGGCCCACCCGGGAGGGGCAGGCGGCCGAGCCTCAATCCTCCGACTTCCAGGGCGCCAGGGCGGGCAGGGGCAGCGCCGGACCGATGCGGCTCAGGGTGATGCGGGACGCCTCCGAGTGCGCGCGGCGCATCACCAGCGCCTGGGGCTGGGCCGCGCGACGCTCGACGATGCGGCGCAGGTCCGCCAGCCGCTCCAGGTGGCGCTGCGGGGGCACCTCGGGCGCGCCCAGCCGCGCGAGCTTGTAGAGGGCCAGGTCCGCGGACTCCAGCGCCTGCTCCGCGGCGGACTGCTGCTTGCGTCCCAGCGACTTCCAGGCGGCGGCCTCGGCGGCCACCAGCTCCAGCTCCGCGGACACCGCGCGCACGAAGCGGCCCGGGTCGCTGTCGGTGTCCACGCGCGTGACGGACACGGGCCCCCGGCGCGTGTCGCTGCCCTCCACGAAGGACGTCGTCACACCCAGGCTCCACTCGGTGGACACCGGACGTCCCGCGAAGAGCACGCGGCGCGGGAAGGACTGGGACACCGAGCCCAAGGACGCGCTCATCGCGTCCCCCTCCACCCGCGCGGGATAGCGGTGCCGGCAGCGCAGCTCCAGGAAGCCCGAGGGCAGCACGTACACGCGCGCGTCCGAGCCCACCTCGCCGAACAGCTCCGCGGACAGCGAGCCCACCGCGTCGGGCAGGCCCTCCGGGTCGTCCACGTGCACGAAGCCCGTGCCGGACGGACTGGTGAGCGCCTCCAGGATGTCGGGCAGGTAGTGGCGCCCCAGGCCCAGCGCGTGGAGGACGACGCCGGACTCGACGACGCGGGCGCCCAGCGTCTTGAACTCGGCGAGGTTCGACACGCCGACGGACGGCTCGCCGTCGGTGAGCAGCAGCACCTGGGGCCGCGCGCCGGGGACGAGCACGCGGCGCACGGCGTCCGCGCCCCGCTCCACGGCCTCGTGCAGCGCGGTGCCCTCGCCGGACTCCAGGCGGGAGAGCGCCTTGAGCAGCGCCGCCTTCGCGGGCGCGTCCATCGCGCGCACGGGCAGCACCTGCTCCGGCTCCGCGTCGAAGGTGAGCAGGCCCAGATAGTCACGGGGGCTGGCGCGCTCCACCAGCGCCTGCGCCGCCTGCACCGCCGCGAGCAGGGGGATGCCGCGCATGGAGGCGCTGCGATCCAACACCAGGTTCACCGCCACGGGGGCGCGAGGCGCGTCGACGTCCGCCTCCAGCGTGACGAGCAGCAGCACTTCCCGGCCGTGCTCCGCGTCCCGCTCCACTGCCAAGGCCGTCTGCTTCATCCGCGCTCCCGTGCGAGCCCACGACCCATCCTGCCGCGAACAGCCCCAGGCAGACGGCGTCCGCCAAGGCCGGAAGTCTCATGGACCTTCAGGGGGCGCCTCGTGGGGGTGAGGCCAGCATCATCGAGGATGTCGGCAGTCACACCCCGGACGCAAGAGGGGCCGTCCGCACCCCACGCGGCGCACGACACCCTCGGCCACGATTCGGGTCTTGTCCGGGAAAGCCCACCAGCACCGTCACCGGCCCGGGAGCCACCTCACTGGGGCCACCGCGCGAGCCGACCGACGTCTCAGCAATGCCCCCGCGCATCCATGAGCCGCGGGGGCCGCGTGTCACTCCGCCGCGTTCCAACCACCCCACGACTCCTCGGCGTAGCCCCACCTGCGGCCACCTGCGGAGCCATCCACGGGCGTCACGCTCTCGCACTCGCCATCTTCCGCGAGGTCCACATACGGCAGCCCCTCATCGTCCATGTACGTGGTGTCATCGTGAACCATGTCCGGCTCCTCCACGGGCGCTCCGCTCGACGAGGTGAACGGCCTTCCGGCTCGCCTCCTCGCAGACGCCCCTTTTTCGGTCCTCGTGGGCCCGCCCCATGCGGGACCCGGCTACGACTCGTTGACCGATTTACTAGCCATGGTGACCATGTCGCTTCGCATTGTAAAGCCCTTGGGACGTCAAAGTTTCGGGCCCTCCCTCGCTCCACGGCTCCCCTGTCTGCCCT
The DNA here is from genome assembly GCF_006518215.1 of Myxococcus sp. AB025B. Taxonomy (NCBI): domain Bacteria; kingdom Pseudomonadati; phylum Myxococcota; class Myxococcia; order Myxococcales; family Myxococcaceae; genus Myxococcus; species Myxococcus sp. AB025B. The sequence continues at coordinate 11,333 of NZ_SRLW01000248.1, read as the reverse complement.
CCAGCCACGAACACAATAAATACAATGGGTTGGCGCAACATCTGGTGGCGGACAGTCTAGGACACCATCGTACAAGGTAGGGCCTATCCTGGCCGGATGGAAGCACACACCTGTCAACACCCGGCCGTTTTCAAGCGGGTGAGCGTGGAGTGCGGGTGTTGGTAAATCGGTGTAGCGAGCCAGCTTGCTCGCCCAGGGCACCGCGCCGTGCTTCAGTCCCGGACACGGCGCCCGCTCGATGCTTGATTCGAGAATCACCCCTGTTAGGGTTGACGGGCACTCAAGTTTTGCCGCATCGCGGCAACGGGCCTACCGCAACATCCCCTGAGAGGTCCCCCGAGTCCCAATGAGCCCCATCATCACCGGCCTTTTGCTCGCCATTGCCATCCCCATCTTCGTGATGACCATGTCCGGTCGCGTGGGCGTGCTGCTCGCGATGAAGAAGGAGGGGCGGCTCGACAACATCCCGTTGCGCATCAAGCGGCTCGTGTTCTTCGGACTCGGGCAGCGGCGCATGGTGGACCCGGAGGAGTTCACGCCCGGGTTGATGCACGTGCTCATCTTCGCGGCGTTCCTGGTGCTGCAGGTGCGCACCCTGATGATGTTCGCGATGGGCTTCTCCACGGGCGCGCTGGAGCTGTTCACCGACTTGAGCCACCCGTTCTGGCTGGAGAACGCCGGGCTGGGGATGCTCTACCGCGTCTACCTGCTGGTGAAGGACGTGGTGGCGGCGCTCGCGCTGGTGGGCTGCGGCTACTACGTGTGGACGCGCTGGAAGGTGAAGCCGGACCGCATGTCCCAGTCCTGGGAGGCGTACCTCATCCTGGGCTTCATCTCCGGGCTGATGGTGTCCGAGTTCATGTTCGGCGGCAGCCACATGGTGGCCGCGAACGCCGCGGCGCAGGTGCCGGTGGGCGCAACCCAGGTGCCCGCGTCTCCGTCCGCCCTGGTGTGGTGGGAGCCGTTCACCAGCCTGACGGGCCTCTTGATGATGCCGCTGGGCGCGACCGCGGCGCACGTGCTGGGCGTGGCGGGGTTCTGGATTCACCTGGTCATCGTCCTGGCGTTCCTGAACTTCCTGCCCATCGGCAAGCACTTCCACATCATCACCGGCCTGCCCAACGTCTTCTTCCAGCGCACGCACTCCACCGGGAAGCTGTCCACGCCCAACCTCGAGAAGGAGGAGTTCGGCGCGGCGACGGTGACGGACCTGACGTGGAAGCAGGGCCTGGACCTGTACTCCTGCACCGAGTGCGGCCGCTGCCAGACGCACTGCCCCACGTACATCACGGGCAAGCCGCTCACGCACAAGGCCGTCAACCAGGACCTGAAGCACTGGCTCTGGGACCACGAGCAGTGGGTGGAGGAGGGCTACGGGCCCAACCACGTGAAGGAGGCCCTGCCGGAGATGGTCGGCAGCGCGCTCAAGTCGGAGACGGTGTGGGCCTGCACCAGCTGTGGCTGGTGCGAGCAGGCGTGTCCGGTCTTCATCGAGAACGTGCCGCGCCTCATCGACATGCGCCGCTACCAGGTGCAGGTGAAGGCGGACTTCCCGCCCGAAATCCAGCGCGTGTTCGAGGGCATCGAGCGCCAGGGCAACCCCTGGGGCCTGGGCCAGGACCGGCGCGACGAGTGGGCGGAGGATTTGGCGCTGCCCACGTGGGGTGACGACGGCGGCCCGTACGAGTACCTGTTCTTCGTGGGCTGCGCGGGCAGCTACGACGACAAGCAGAAGAAGGTCAGCCGCTCGCTGGTCAAAATCATGCGGGAGGCGGGCGTGAGCTTCGCCACGCTGTCCAAGCAGGAGATGTGCAACGGCGACTCCGCGCGCCGCATGGGCAACGAGTACCTGTACCAGACGATGGCGAAGATGAACGTCGAGTCGTGGAACTCGATGGGCGTCAAGGCGGTCATCACCCAGTGCCCGCACTGCTTCAACACCATCAAGAACGAGTACCCGGAGTTCGGCGGTGAGTACCGCGTCATCAACCACACGGAGCTCATCAACGAGCTGTTGCGTGAGAAGCGCATCAAGCTCTCCGCGGTGATGAACACGAAGCTCACCTACCACGACCCCTGCTACCTGGGCCGGCACAACGGCGTGTACGACGCGCCCCGCGAAGTGCTCAAGGCAATCCCCGGCCTGGAAGTGGTGGAGATGCAGCGCAGCAAGCGCGAGGGCTTCTGCTGCGGCGCCGGTGGCGGCCGCATGTGGATGGAGGAGCACATCGGCACGCGCATCAACCACAACCGGTTGAACGAGGCGGCGCTGACGCTCAAGCACGCCGAGGACCCGACCACGCCGTACCCGGACGCCGCGGACAAGAAGAAGCCCGGCCAGGTGGGTGACTACAAGGAGAAGGGCGGCACGGGCGTGGTCGCCGTGGCGTGTCCCTTCTGCTCGACGATGCTCAAGGACGCGGTCAACGACACCGGCCGCGAGGAGAACATCAAGGTCAAGGACATCACCGAGCTGGTCGCCGACGCGCTGGAGACGCGCGGTGGCCCCGCCGGCGGTGTCACCCCTGGCGCCACGCTGAGCGCCAAGCCGGAGTAGCGCCGCGACCGCCTCGAGCGAGGGCCCGGAGGCTTCCTTCAAGGAGCCCCGGGCCTTCGTCGTTTCACGCGTCCAGTGGACCGCGGCTCAGGGCTCCCACTCCAGGAGGTACGTGCAGGACGGGCCCTCGCGGTGGAGGACGGCGACGCGGGGACTTCGCGCGCCGGAGAGCATGAGCACCGACTCCAGCACGCCCGCGTAGTAGGTGGGCCGCCCGTTGATGTCGCTGAGCCACAGCTCCACGCGGCCCGGGGCGCTCGCCTTCACCTGGGACGTCACGTAGTTGTCCGCGCCGCGAAAGCCGCGGTTGAGCTGGAACAGCACGAACTGGGGCCCCAGCGCGCGCACCCCCACGCCGAGCATCCGTCCCAACACCGTGCCCAACAGCCCCTGCATCACGGCGTGCCCCAGCTGGCGCCACGCCTCGTCCTCCGGGAGGTCCGGCCACACATCCGCGAGCACGATGCGCTGCCAGCGCAGCCACTGCGACAGCGGATAGGTGGGCAGCAGGGGCTTGGACAGGTCCAGGCCCGCCTCGCGAAGCGCCTCCCAGCCGGCGGCGGAGAGGCGGTCCTTCAGCGCAATCTGGAACAGTCCGTGGACCGTCCCGCCCTGGACGAGCTTCGGTTCAGGGGTCTCCATGTGGCCGCTCCATAGAGGACCCGACGCGCGGGGTCTCGCTTCACACTTCCAGACCACCGTATGTCCCGCGGGCGGGGGCGGTGACGGCCTCCACACGCGCGTGGCCGCTGGTAAACGGCGCGACTGTCGCCGCGCCGACGCGCGCTCAGGGCTTGCGTTGCTTTTGCGAACGCAGCGCCCGCTCCAGCCGCGCGGTGGGGCCGTCATCGCCCAGCTTGCCGGCCACGTACGCGCTGGCCGACGCGAGCTTGTGACGAAACCCCTCGGGTTGGGTGGGCGCCAGGGTGCCCGTCCGTCCGGTGGCCAGGTGCGCGCGGGCCATGTCCTGGTCGGCCTGGGAGCCGGAGTCCCACAGCAGGCGGACGCTGTCCGTGTTGCCGTAGGTGGCGGCCAGCACCAGGGCCGTCTCGCCCAGGGCGTTGGTGAGGATGGGGTCCCCGCCCGCCTCCAGCAGCAGCGCCACCAGCTCGGCGCGGCCCTCGCGCGCCGCGACCATCAGCGGCGTGAGCCCCTCGTCATCGAAGGGGTTGGGGTCGGCGCCCGCGGCGAGCTGGGCGCTCAGGGACCTGCTGTCGTTGGCGAGCACGGCGTCGAAGAGGGACATCTGGAAGCCTCCGTGCTCGCGAGCATCGCGCCTTTGGGGGCGCGGATGCCACCTGCCCTGGGGACTACAGGGGGCCGTACGAGGGCTCGGCGGCGCTGGGCACCGCGAGCGTGACGGAGTTGGACGGCGCCGCGGCCACCGTGGCGCGGTAGATGCCCGGGTCGCTGCCCGCCGAGTCGGCGAAGAGGAAGCCCACCTGGCTTACGCCCGTCCACATGGGCCACGTCTCCTGGGCGCTCGCGCCGCCGTAGCTCGTCACGCGCCGCAGCGCGCCCAGCCGCCCGTTCGACAGCGACGTCACGTAGGTGCGCACGCTGCCCGAGCCCCCGCGTCCATCCAGCGCCACCTGCGTGCCGTCCGGCGACACCACGACGCGGTTGGCCACCGCGACGACGTCCCCCAGGGACGACGTGTAGATGATGGAGCCGCCCGTCAGCGGCACGTACGCCACCTGGTTGAGCTGCTGCAGGCCGCTGCCCGCGGGCGCCACCAGCGCGCTGCCGTCGGGCACGAACGACGGCGCCCCGTAGGCGATGGTGGTGTTGGGGGTGAGCTCCTGGAAGCCGCTGCCGTCGGTGTTCACCCGGCCCAGCGACGTCAGCGAGCTGTTGCCCGGGGAGAAGACGAAGACGACGCTGCGGCCGTCCGGGCTGAAGGTGGGCGTGCGGAAGTTGGAGCAGCCGCGCGCGCACGCCGGGTCGTTGGCGCCGAACAGCGTGGCCACCGTGCCGCTCGTGGTGGGCACCGTCTGCAGGGCGGTGGCGCCGTTGGTGGCGCGCGTCACGAAGACGACGCTGCGGCCATCCCGCGACACGGAGGGCCAGTACGCCCCGCCCGCGCTCGTCAGCCGCTGCGGACTGTTGGGGTCCCCCGCGTCATCCACCACGTAGACGTTGCGGTCGTCCTCCCGCACGAAGGCGAAGCCCCGGCGGAAGTCGACGTCGCCGATGCCACCACCACCGCCCGCGTCGTCGAGCGCCTCGCACCCACCCAACAGCCCCACCGCCAACACGCCACCGACGAAAACCCGCATGCCCGTCATCACAGTCGTCGCTCCACGTCAGCCGGCCCGGTCCCGCAGCCCCGCACTACAGGGCGCACGGGGTCGGACGTCAACGCATCCGACGGCATTCACGGGCAGGCTGGCGAGGGCGCCGCGGCCTCAACGGTTGAGCTTGTTGAGCTCGTTGCGACACTGGTTGCAGAGCGACAGCTGCTTGCGGTCGCAGTCCTGCGGCGTCTGCGCGAAGAACATCACGCACCGGGGGTCCTCACAGTAGGACAGCCCGAGCAGGTGACCGGCCTGGTGGATGGCCTCCACCTGGATGCGCCGTCGCAGGTGCTCCCCGTCCGCGCCCTGGCGCAGCCGGAACACGCTCACCACCGCCGTGCGCGACTCCCGGTCCGCCTCACCGAAGACGAACGGCGAGTCCGGCACGAACAGGTCCACGTCCGTCACGCCCAGCACCAGCTGCTGCCCCGGCTCCATCATCGGCGTGAGCCGCTTCATGATGGCGTTGCAGTGGTACTGCGACCGGTCCTTGTTGAAGGCGTAGGCGGGCGTGGTGAGGACAGTCTTCGACACCACCGAGGCGGTCCCCATCTGGGTCGCCAACGGGTCCTGGAGGTCTTTCAACAGGGAAGCGGTCTGGCTTCCCACGGAGACCAGCAGGAGTGTCTTCTGCGGCATCGGGCCACCGTCCTTCATGCACGCGGACGGACGCGCTGGCTACCGCGTCCCCCCGGAGCGGATTGACTGGGGCGCAAGGATTCGAACCTTGATACTCAGAGTCAAAGTCTGATGTCCTGCCATTAGACGACGCCCCAGCAGGTTCGCACGTGTACTTCTGGCGGCCGATTCTACGGCATCTGGACGGCCTCGGGAACCCACTCTGACGTCAGGTTCGACGCGGAGGTGGATCAACCCCGGAAAGAGCCGTCCTCGGGCGCTGAATTCCACCTGGAGTGAATACATCGCTCCGGGTGTATCGGCGGAGCCCGGCGCTGGCGTGCCGCCGGGCCCCGTTCCGGGGTGTTTCAGCCCTTGAGGACGGCGATGGGCGTCAGCCGGCGCACGGGGATGACGAGGTCGGCCTCGTCCTCGAGCACCTCGGCGATGTCCCGGTAGGCGGCGGGGGCCTCCTCCACCAGGGAGTCGGCCTTGCCGGCGTCATGCACCACGCGGCGCAGGGCGTGCTCCAGGGCGGCGGGACGGATGCGGGCCCGCGCCTCCGTCCGGGAGAGGACACGTCCGGCGCCGTGGGAGCAGGAGCGGAACGAGCGGGGCTCTCCCAGGCCCTCCACCACATAGGAGGCGGTGCCCATGGAGCCGGGGATGAGGCCGCGCTGTCCGGCCTCCAAGCCCACGGCGCCCTTGCGGTGGACCCAGAGCGTGCGGCCGAAGTGCTCCTCCGGCGCCACGTGGTTGTGGTGGACGTCCACGGTGGCGTCGGCGTCGGGGGTGATACCGAGCACGTCGGACAGCACCTCCAGCGCGCGGGCGGCGAGCACGTCGCGATTGGCACGGGCGAAGCGGCAGGCCCATTGGGTGTCCGCGAGGCACGCGGCACCCTCGGGGGTGTGCAGGCTCAGGCCCGGCAGCGTGCCCTCCCCGAGCGCCGTGGCGACGCGGAGGTGGTGGTCGGCGATGGTGGCGCCCACGCCCCGCGAGCCGGAGTGCAGGAGCAACCACAGGTCTCCGCCCGCGTCCCGGTCCAGCTCGACGAAGTGGTTGCCTCCACCGAGCGTGCCCAGGTGCCGGGGCGCCAGTCGCGCCCACTCGCGACCCAGTCGCTGGGTGGAGAGCGGGGGTGACTCCAGCTCGACGGGCAGCGCGAGCCCCCTGCCCCGGTGCGTGGCGTCTCCCACCGGGATGACCCGGGACAGACGCGCGAGCAGCGACTCCAGCAGGTCTCGACCGAGCAGCGCGGCGGGATACGCGAAGCGATACGCGCGCACGCCGCAGCCCAGGTCCCCTCCGAGCGCGCCGGGCACGATGTGATGCCCGGTGGCGAACACGGAGCCCACCGCGATGCGCCGCGCGACGTGGAGGTCCGGCATCGCGGCCACGTGCTCGACGACATAGGGCTGGGAGGCGATGAGGCGCAGCTGCTCCTCCGCGCCCGGTGGCAGCCGGCGCGTCCACGCGAGGATGGGCACGCCCCCGGGCTCGGCGGGGAGGACGCGCGGGCTCATCGCGCACCTCCCGGCTCCGTGACACCGATGAACGTGAAGCGCAGCCGTGGGATGCGCTTGAGGTCCAGGTGCTCGGCGAGCAGCGAGCGCAGATAGCCCTGGGTCCTCGCCAGCGCGTCCCGCACTTCACGAGGACTGGCCTCGGATTCGGGCGTGAGGGTGTAGCCGATGTGGATGAGGCGACCGTCCGGTGTCAGCTCGAACGACGCGAGCTGGAGTCCCTCGAAGCAAGGGTCCGACAGCTCCGAGCGGAAGAGGTGCGCCACCTCGTGGGACAGCGAGGACTGCACGCGCAGGTGGTGCGCGGAGAGGATTTCAGAGGACGACGGTGAAGCACCCTCACGCCGACGCGGCGCGCGGGAACGACGGTTCCTGGAAGAAGACATGAGTGGACGAAAGGATTCCCAGCCGGGCCACGCGCGACGGAGTGTCGGGGCTCACGCTCCCGAGAACACCCGTGTCACGTCGCCGGATTGCACGGTGACAATGGCTTCACGCCCTGCCGTCCCGTCCGGGAACCGGCCCGCTTCGTCCCACCTCGCCGCGAGGGCCGACGAGGAAGCGGGGCTCAGTCTCCGAGGGAGGCGCACGACGCGAAGCGACCCGAGACACCGTTGAGTGCAGTCCCCATGGCACACCTCCCGCCGCGCACGGACGCATCCGCCGCGGACCTGACTGGTTCACGTCTCACGCGAGGAGGCGCTCATCGCCTGCCCGCGTTCCACGGCGGACGCGGACGATGGCGTGGCCGCCGTCCTGACAGTGGTGCTCGACATCCTCGCGGGGCGGGGCCGTCGTCTCCTGGCGGACAGCGCACGGCGCGGGACTCCCGAGGGCGCCGCGCGGATGTCCGGTGGTGGCCATCGCTTCTTTCCACCATCCGACGAGGAGCCCCCGGTGGGATTGGCCCACCCGCACCTTGCTGCCTACGCAGCAGGAGCGCGAGGGCGAACACATGGCGGAAGTCTTCGATGTGGTGGTGATTGGTGGTGGGCCCACGGGCGAGAACGCGGGAGCGCGAGCCGCCGCGGCCGGGTTGTCGGTGGCCCTGGTGGAGCACGAGCTGCTCGGCGGTGAGTGCTCGTACTGGGCCTGCATCCCGAGCAAGGCGCTGCTGCGTCCGGGAGACGCGCTGTGGCTGGCGAAGCAGGTGCCCGGCGTGCGGGAGACCCTCAAGGGTCCGCTGGTGGCCAGCGCGGTGCTCGAGCACCGCGACGCGATGGTCGGCTACTACAAGGACGACTCGCAGGTGAAGTGGGCGGAGGGCGCGAAGCTGAAGGTGGTGCGTGGCCACGGCAAGCTCGCGGGCCCGCGCAAGGTGCGCGTGGAGGCGAAGGACGGCAGCGTGCGCGAGCTGGAGGCGAAGCGCGCGGTGGTGCTGGCCACCGGCAGCCGGCCTCGCATCCCGGACATCCCGGGGCTGAAGGGGGCGCGGCCCTGGGACAACCGCGAGGGCACGGCGGCGAAGCAGGTGCCCCAACGGCTGTTGGTGCTGGGCGGCGGCGTGGTCGCGGTGGAGCTGGCGCAGGCATGGCGCTCGCTCGGCGCGGAGGTGACGCTGGTGGAGCGCGGCAAGGCGCTCCTGTCCCGCTTCGAGCCCTTCGTGGGCGAGCAGGTGGAGCACGCGCTGCGCGAGGACGGCGTGAAGGTGGTGATGGGGGCCACCGTCACGAACGTGAGCCGGCCTGGGGGACAGGGCGAGGTGACGGTGAAGCTGTCGACGGGGGAGGAGCTCCGCGCGGACGCGCTCCTGGTGGGCATGGGCCGCGTGCCTCGCACGGACGAGCTGGGGCTGGAGACGGTGGGGCTGAAGCCCGGCGAGACGGTGCAGGTGGATGACCAGCTTCGCGCGAAGGGCGTGGAGGGAGGGTGGCTCTATGCCTGCGGAGACGTGAACGGGCGAAACCTGCTGACACACATGGGCAAGTACCAGGCGCGCCTGGTGGGCGACGTCATCGCGGGGAAGAAGGCGAGCGCATGGGCCGACACGAAGGCCACGCCGCAGGTCATCTTCACGCACCCGCAGGTGGCCAGCGTGGGGCTCACCGAGGCGAAGGCGCGCGAGAAGGGGCTGCCCGTGCGCACGGTGCAGTACGATTTGGGCAAGGTGTCGGGCACGTCGCTGCTCGGCGAGAAGCTGGGCGGCACCGCGAAGCTGGTGGTGGACGAGAAGCGCCGCGTCGTCCTGGGCGCGACCTTCACCGGCCCGGAGGTGGGCGAGATGCTGCACGCGGCCACCATCGCCGTCGCGGGTGAGGTGTCGCTCGACACGCTCTGGCACGCGGTGCCGTCGTTCCCCACCATGAGCGAGGTGTGGCTGCGGCTGCTCGAGGAGTACGGGCTGTAGCGTGTCGACGGCGGTCGTCGCACGCGCGGATGTCTGACTTTGCGTCCGGGCGACCAATCCCAGACAACACCCCCGCGCGCCCTCCGCGCGGGCGGGCCGTCATCGCCCGTGAGACATGACGTCGAGCGCCCGCACGCTCCCTGGCCAGGCTCATGTGCCGCCAGGTCAGTGAAACACCTCCCTCCACGACAGGCCCACACCGCCGGACACCGTGTTCCTGAGACGAGCCCCTGTCCGTGGAGCCGCCCCCTCCTCCACGCACAGGCCGTTGCCCGGCAGGGCCTCGGCGTGAAATGGTGAACACCTCCCCCGCCCTTCATTCCCGCGATGAACGTCGATGCCCTGGGGCCGTGCCGACACCACGGCCTTCCCCGCCCATGGCCCTCACCTCGCGTGAATGGGCCCGTCCACCCGACCAGGAGCCTGGCCCCGTGACGACCTCGTCCCAGTCCGCGAGTGCGCTCAGCGAGCCCTCCAGCCAGACGACCTACACCACCACCACCCGGTGGGCCCGCTGGCTGTGGTGGCTGGTGCTCGCCGTGCTCCTCGTCGCCGCCGTCGCCGTGGGCCAGCACCCCCGCCGGGGCGTGGACTTCCGCGTCTACCTCACCGCGGCCGAGCGCTTCATCGAGGGCACCGACCTCTACCGCGTCTCCGACGGCACCATGCCGTTCAAGTACGCGCCCATCACCGCGCCCCTCTTCATCCCCTTCTCCCTGCTGCCCTCGCGCATGGCCGTGGCGCTGTGGAACGTGGGCTCCATCCTCGCGCTCATCGCCGTGGCCCGGCTCACCCGCCGCGCCCCCCATGGCGCAGGCGAAGCGCCCCCCTGGTCCTGGGGCCCCCCGCTCGCCACCATCGCCCTGCTCCCCGCCTTCACCTTCGAGCTGTTCTACGGCCAGGTCGACGTCGTCATGCTCCTGCTCGTCGTCGTCTCGGCCCTGGGCGCCGAGCGCGGACAGGTGTGGCGCCCCGGCGCGGCCTTCGCCGTGGCCTTCCTGCTCAAGCCCCCCGCGGCCCTCATCGGCCTGTTCTTCCTGTGGCGCCGGCACTGGAAGGTCATCGGCGCCACCGCCGTCTTCGGCGTGCTCCTCTGCCTGCCCACCCTGGCGCGCTATGGCTGGGACGGCACGCTCGCCCAGTTCCAGCTGTGGAGCGAGACGCTCGCGCGCACCACGCCGCCCTGGGTGCTCAGCACCAACGCGCAGGGCCTGCCCACCCTGTTCATCTCCCTGTTCTACCCGGGCTCGCTCGAGACGCCGCCCGGCGCCACCATCACCCTGGCGCAGCTGGTCGCCCTCACCGTGTTCCTGGTGGGCGTGGCGTGGGCCCGGCCCGGTCCCGCGGACCTGTTGGCCCTGTGCTGCCTGGGCGTGACGCTCCTGTCACCGTTGGCGTGGCGGGCCAACTACGTGCTCGCGTGGCCCCTGGTGCGCGCGGCCACCGAGGGGCGCGCGCGCGGCAACCTCACCCTGGTCGCGGTGATCGCCTTCATCGGCACCGTGTTCTCCGACAAGGGCCTGGGGTTCGACTGGTCGCATGATGTGATGCTGATGCGCCCCTTCGCCCTCATCTACACCGCGTTGCTGATCGCCACGCTGTGGCAGGTGCGCAAGCAGGGCTCGCTGTCGGCCATGACGCCCGGTGACACCCTGGCCCGTCTGCCGCGCACCCTGCGTGGCATGCGGGCGTCGTGACGCTTCCGTCATCTTCCTGGCCTGAAAGTGTCACGGGGTCCGGACACCCCTGAAACATGGCGTCGCTATATGCGGCTCAGCCATGTTCGAAACGTTCGACAGCGCCTCCGATGTCGCCTCGGCGCGAAGGTTCGCGCTCTCCACTTCGGCGTCCGTCGCCGTCTTCGTGCTCATCGGCGTCGTGGTGGTCTCCGCCGCCGACAAGGTCCGTGAGGTCATCCAGGAGAAGAAGGGCACGGACGTCGTCTTCCGTCCGCCCCCGCCTCCCGTCGTCGAGGTGAAGCCGCCTCC
>NZ_SRLW01000247.1:0-14726 GCF_006518215.1 Myxococcus sp. AB025B | reverse complement strand
ATTACCAGGCCATTCCCATGATGAAGGAGGAGCGCCTGCGGCCTCTCGTCGAGCGATTCTCCGAACTCCTTCACGGCCATCGAGTCTTCCAAGATGCGCTTGGCTTCATATGAGGGGATGGCTCAGGGGCTGTCCCCGGACCGGGTGAACACCTGCAACTTCACGCTCGCGCCGGACCTGTACACGCGCTACTTCGCGGCCACGCTCGGCCCCGCGAAGTGCGCGCCCTGAAGCCGGGGCGCTGACGTCGGAGTCCTGGGGGGAGGCGCGCGCGGCCTGGGCGCGCTCGTCCCCCCGCGCGTGGGGGTGAGGGATTCGGGGTGGGACGTTCGTTGAGGCAGGGCGCGTCCGTGACGCGATGCCCGGAGGGCCCACGACCATGAGAAGCGTCCTGTTCCTGTTGCTGCTCGCAGGCTGTGCCACGCCCCCCAGGCGCGCGGAGGGACCTGGCGCCACGGAGGTCGACCGCGTCGTCCGGGACCTCTGCGACAAGCGCGTGGCGCTGCTCGGAGAGGACTCCCACCACGGGAGCGCCAGGACGCTCGACGTCAAGGTGGAGCTGACCCGCAGGCTGGTGGAGGAGTGTCAGTACGACGCCTTCTTCATCGAGGCGGGCGTCTATGACTTCCTGCGCATCCAGGAGCGGCTGGACGCGGGCCAGCCCATCACTCAGGACATGGTCTCGGACGCGGTGGGGGGCATGTGGGCCAACGAGGAGGTGGCGCCCTTGATTCCGCTGCTGACGCGGTGGCTCCGCGAGGGAACCGTCGTCGCGGGGGGCATCGACGACCAGGTCAACCGGGGCACCTACGCACAGCGGGAGATGGCTCCCGAGCTCCTCCCCGCGCTGGCGGACTCGCGGCGGGCCGAGTGCGGCGAGGAGATCGAGCGCTACCTGTCCTGGCGATACGACGACGCGCATCGCTTCACGGCGGCGAGCGCGGCGCGCATCCAGGGCTGTTGGGCGGAACTGGCGGCGGGGGCCTCGACCTCCCGGAGCCACGGATGGATGGCGCGAAACCTGGAGCGCTTCTTCGCGCGTCAGGTGGCCGTGATGTCCCGTCCTCCTCCTCCCGAGGGCAGCCCCACGGACTGGAGCACCTTCAACGACCGCGACCAGTCCATGTTCGCGAACCTGCAATGGCACCTGTCTCGCTCACCCGGTCCGCGCAAGGCCATCGTCTGGCTCGCCACGGTGCACGCGGCCAAGGACCTCGAGCACCTGGACGATGGCGGTGGGCCTCCGGTGCCCTTCGGCTCCCACGTGCGGGCGAGGTTCGGCGAGCAGGCCTTCGTGCTGGGCTTCTCCGCGCTCCAGGGGAAGTACTCGCTCGCCAGCACGCCCCGCACGTACGACCTCGAGCCCGCCCGCGCCGACTCCCTGGAGGCCTGGGCCCTGTCGAGCCCCTCCGCGGACAGCCGGTACGTGGACGCACACCAGCTTCGCGAAAATGGGACGAGGGTGGCCCGCGCCGTGAACTACCGCTGGATGATGGCTCCCTGGGACACGGTCATCGACGGACTGCTCGTCTTCCGCGAAGAAGCTCCACCGCGTCCGCGGGCTTTGCCGTCCTCGGCGCGCGCGGAGTGAGGGCGGGCGACAGCCGCAGCGCACGGACGGTGTGCCGCTGTCGATAACGGGCCTCCGCGACGCAATCGTCGGCCACCGCCTCCGTAGGCGCCCATCGAGGCGCCTATCGAGGTGCCCGGAGGTTTCTTGCGTGGACATCCTTCTCAGTGGCCTGCGCCAGACGCTGCGCGCCCTGCGACGCAGCCCAGGCTTCACGCTGGGGTGCATCCTGTTGCTCGCGGTGGGCATCGGCGCGAGCACCGCGCTCTTCAGCGTGGTGGAGGGCGTCCTGCTGCGCCCCTTGCCCTATCCGGACTCCGAGCGGCTCGTGGAGCTCTCCCAGCTCGGGGGGAAGGGCCAGACGATGCGGTTCTCGGACCCCAACTTCGAGGACGTGCAGGCCCAGAGCCGCACCGTCGCGTCGCTGGCGCAGGTCTCGGGCCCGGCGAGCGTCGCCGTCACAGGCTCGGATGAGCCCACCTTCGCCGCGCTGTCGTGGGTCTCGCGCGGGTTCTTCCCCGCCTTCGGCGTGCCGTCAGTCCAGGGGCGCCTGTTCGCCGTGGACGAGCAGCAGGAAGGAGGCGCTCCGGCGGTGGTGGTGAGCCACGGCTTCTGGAAGCGCTACCTGGGCGCGCGGCCACTGCCCATGGACCGGACGCTCACCTTCGAGGGCCGCGCCTACACCGTGGTCGGCGTGATGCCCGAGTCCTTCGACTACCCGGCGGGCACCCAGTTGTGGATTCCCCGTGAGCTGGAGCGGCGGCTGACGAGCCGGACCGCACACAACTGGCGGGTGGTGGGGCGGCTGGCGGACGGCGTGAGCCTGGAGGCCGCGCGGGCGGAGCTGACCGGCATCGCGCGCGAGCTCGTCGGGCTTCATGGCCAGGAGACCAACATGCGCGACGTCGCCGTGGTGTCCCTGCGCGAGAACCTGGTGGGCCCCGTGCGCCCCACGCTCTACCTGTTGCTGGGCGCCGCGGCCTTCCTGTTGCTGGTGGCGGGCGCCAACGTCACCAACCTGCTGCTCGCCCGGGCGGCGTCGCGCGGGCGCGAGCTGGCGGTCCACGTGGCGCTGGGCGCGGGGCCGGGCGCGCTGGTGCGGCGCTTCATCGCGGAGTCGCTCGTGTTGTCGCTGGCGGGTGGGGCGCTCGGCGCCTTGTTCGCCACCTGGAGCGTGCACGCGCTGCTCGCGCTCGAGCCAGGCCACCTGCCGCGCGTGGCGGAGGTGGACGTGAACGCCACGGCGCTCCTGTTCGCGCTGGGGTTGTCGCTGGTGCTCGCGGTGGGGCTGGGGCTGGTGACGGCGCTGCGCTCGGGGCGCCAGAGCCCGTGGGCCACGTTGACGCAGGCGGGGCGCACACAGACGGGCGGAGGGAGCGCGGACCAGGCGCGGCGTGCCCTGGTGGTGGGGCAGCTCGCGCTCGCGCTGGTGTTGTTGGTTGGCGCGGCGCTCTTGGGGCGCAGCATGCTGGGCCTGCTGTCGCTGGACCCGGGCTACCGCACCGAGGATGTGGCGGTGCTGAGCCTGGTGCTGCCTCCGGTCAAGGACAAGGACGCGCCGCAGGCGAGGCACAACATCCAGTTGCAGGAGGAGCTGCTGTCGAGGCTGGGCGCGCTGCCCGGCGTGCGCGCGGTGGGGGCGGTGAATGTCTTCCCGCTCGAGGGGGGCTCGGGTGGTGACGGCACCTTCCTGGTGCTCAATCGTCCCGACGAGGTGAAGAACTTCGACGACTTCGGGCGGCTGGCGCACGAGCCCGAGCGCACGGGCTCCGCCGAGTATCGCGTGGCGAGTGAGGGCTACTTCCACGCGATGGACATCCCGCTGGTGCGCGGGCGCCTGTTCGACGCGAACGACACGATGGAGTCGCCGCACGTGGCGCTCATCAGCGAGTCGCTCGCGAAGGCGCGGTGGCCCGACGAGGACCCGCTGGGCAAGCTCATCCAGTTCGGCAACATGGATGGGGACCTGCGGGCCTTCACCATCGTCGGCGTCGTGGCCGACGTGCGGGAGCGGGGGCTGGATGAGGCGCCGAAGCCCACCTTCTACGGCTGCTCCCGGCAGCGGGCGCGCGCTTTCTCCCGCTTCCATGTCGCGGTGCATGGCTCCATCGGCTCCAAGGCCTTGGTGAGCGCCGCGCTGCCGGTGCTGCGCGAGCTCGCTCCGGAGCTGCCCTCGCGCCTGAGCACGGTGGAGAGCCTGCTCACGGGCTCGCTGGCCTCGCGGCGCTTCAGCCTGCTGCTGCTGGGGGCCTTCGGCGCGGTGGCGCTGCTGCTGTCGGTGGCGGGGCTCGGGGCCGTGGTGTCCTACGCGGTGGCGCAGCGCACGCGGGAGTTCGGCATCCGCTTCGCGCTGGGGGCGACGGCCGGGGACGTGCTGCGATTGGTGCTCCGGCAGGCGGTGGTGCTCGCGGGGCTCGGCGTGGCGCTTGGCGTGGTGGCGGCGTTGGGGCTGGGGCAGGTGCTCCAGGGCATGGTGTACGGCGTGAGCCCCACCGAGCCGTGGGTCATCGTGGGCGTGGCGGTCCTCCTGCTGGGCGTGGCCCTGCTCGCGAGCTGGCTGCCGGCCCGACGCGCCTCGCGCGTGGACCCGATGACGGTGCTGCGCTCGGAGGCCTGAGGCCAGGCGGCGTCGCCGTCCACCGGATGACGCGCCTGGCCCGCACCGGGGCCGGGCGTTGTCGCGTGTGCGATAGGTCGGAGCTATCCGGTGGCCCTTGCTTCCGCGCACGACGTAGCGAGGGCGGGTGCTCCCACGCCTCCTCGTCCTCCAGTGCGCGCTGGCCCTCGCGCTCGTGTCGTCCGGCTGTGCCACCTCGTCGCGTGGGCTGGCGCGTCAGAGCGCGGAGCCGGACTACTGCGTCCCCGCGCAGTCCCTTCGTGACGACTCCGCCCGGGGACTCGACGTGGAGGCGCCCCTCCCGGAGTCCCCCGGGCTCCAGGCTCGCTTCACCCGCCAGGACCTGCTGCTGGCGCACGCGGCCGGAGTGCTCGTGCCCCTGGAGGCGCTGGCGCGGCTGGCGCCGGGGACCGACACCCAGGCCCAGCGCGACGCATTGTTGAGGGACATCGAGCTGCGGCTGCTCCTGTTCTCGACGACGCTCTCCAGCGTGTCGGCGGAGCTGGAGTGCGAGGCGCGGCGCACGGCGCAGATGGCGAGCCTCCTGGATGCGAAGGAGACGCGGCGGCAGACGCTGCTCACCGTGTCCTCCATCGTCGTGGGCGCGCGTGGATTGCGTCCGCGTACGTGGAGGAGACGGGCGGCGACGCGCCGTACTTCGGACGGGGAGGGCGCTACACGCTGGATGACCTGCGGTCTGACGGCCTGATTGTCTTTCATTGTGGGGAATCCAGATGCGTGCATGGATTCTAGGAGCGTGTGCCTTCGTGGCATTGCCCGCGATGGCGCGGGTCCCGGCCCGGATTTGGCATCGAGGCAGGGGGCCTCCTCGTGTGCTCACCGCCCGGAAGGCCACGCGAGCATCGCGGTGTCGATGATGGCGTTCAGCTTCTGGGCGGACGCGCCATCACGTGCCTGGATGGACAGGCCCTCCAGCACCGCGGTGTAGAACGCCGCGAGCTTCTCCACGGGCGCGCCGGCGGGCAGCTCCCCCAGCTCCACGCCCCGCCGGAGCCTGCGCTCGAGCGCGCGCTCACCGCTCCGCCGGTTCTTCGCGAGGAACGACCGGACGGGCTCGTTCTCCGGCGCGCCGAGCAACGACGCGAGGACGATCATGCAGCCCCGGGGCTTGTCGCTGGCCGTGTAGGCGCGGGCGTTGGCGCGCAGCATCTGCTCCACGGCGGCCCGAGCGGTGGGGGCCTCCTCCAGCCCGCGGGAGACGGGCTGCCCCTCGGTCTTGTCGAAGAGCTCGACGGCCTCGCGGAAGAGCGCCTCCTTGCAGCCGAAGATGGCATAGAGGCTGGGCTTGTTGACGCCCATGGCCTCGACGAGGTCCTGGATGGAGGTCCCCTCGTAGCCCCGGGCCCAGAACACGCGCATGGCGGCCTCGAGCGCCTCGTCCCGGTCGAAGCTGCGAGGCCGGCCCAACGGACCGGCGGACTTCTTGCGCGCCTTGCGAGTCGTCATCCTTCCAGGGCCCTCAATCCCGCGACACCGACCCCAATCAACACCAGGCAGAGGATTCGCGCCAGGGAGATGGGCTCGCCGAGGAACATCATCCCCACGAGCGAAACGCCGGACGCACCGATGCCCACCCAGACCGCATAGGCCGTCCCGACGGGCAGGTGCTTCAACGCGAGGCCCAGCAGCACGAGGCTGGTCAGGGCGATGCCGATGCCGACGACGCTCGGCCACAAGCGCGTCATCCCCTCGGACTGCTTGAGCGCGAGCGCCCAGGCAACCTCGAGGGCACCCGCGACCACCAGGAGCAGCCACGCCATGGGGGCCTCCTCCTTACCCTGGGCTCAGGCGTTGGTGCCGCTGTCCACCGCGATGGACGCGCCGGTGATGAAGCGTCCGCCGGGGCCCGCGAGGTGACCCACGGTGGCGGCGATGTCGTCGGGGCCGGCGAACTGCTTGATGGCCATCAGCGCCAGCTCCGCTGCGGCCTGGGGCCCGTCGGCCGGGTTCATGTCCGTGTCCGTCGGCCCGGGGTCGACCACGTTCACCGTGATTCCGCGCCCGCCCACGTCGCGGGCCAGCCCCTTCGTCAGGCCTATCAGCGCCGACTTGGTCATCGCGTAGAGCGTGACGCCTCCATGGGGGACCCGCTGCGCGAAGCAGGTTCCGATGGAGATGATGCGGCCGCCGTCCTTCATGTGGGCGAGCGCGGCCTGCGAGGCGACGAACACCCCCCGGACGTGGATGGAGAGCGTCCGGTCCAGCTCTTCCACGCTGACCGCCTCGAAGGGGCCGAAGGGGAAGATCCCGGCGTTGTTGACCAGGATGTCCAGCCCGCCGAGCTCCGCCGCCGCGCGCTCCACGCTCCTTCGCACGGCGTCCACGTCCCCGCTGTCCGCCTGGATGGCCACGGCGCGCTGTCCCTGTGCCTCCAACTCGGCCACGAGCCGGGCCGCTTTGTCCTCCGAGCGCACGTACGTGAAGGCGACGCGCGCACCCCCCTTCGCCAGATGCCTGACGATGGAGGCGCCGATTCCTCGCGCGCCGCCCGTCACCAATGCCGCCTTGCCCGTGAAGTCACCCATGTGTGTTCCCCGAATTTTGAACCGGTCGTTCAGAAATGACTACGAGCCAGGGGACGCGGTGGCAATAGTTTCGAACCGAGCGGTTCTGAAATCCCGCGTCGGGGCACCCGCGAGCCCGGTCCGGGGCCGGTGGGACGCGGTGGACCCCAGGGCCATTGGGCGTGGCCGCGTGGTTGCTCGTCACGTGGTGCATCGGCGAGCGGAGCTTCGGGGCTTCCTGGCGCGCGGTAGCCACGAAGGTCGGGGGCGCGGTGGTCAGCAGGTCCTCGGAGGCTTCACCGGGCTCCTCGCCGCCACGACCCGTCCTCAATGACAACAGTGGAAGTCTCAGCGGAAGGAGCGTGGCCCGCTGGAGGTTGCTCGCGCTGGGAGGATGCGTTGGGTCTTCGTGATGCGCGTCCCGGCGGAAATCTTCACGTGGAGGGCGAATCGAACACTTTGTGGTGACGTGGAGGGCAGGTCGTTACGCTGGCCGGAACTCTCCCCCGTCCCCCCGAGACGCCCCATGCCGACCCTCTTCGACCCGACGAACGCGGGTGACCTGCGACTCGCCAACCGCATCGTGATGGCGCCGCTGACGCGCAACCGCTCGCCTGGCGCCATCCCGCCGGACCTCGCCGTCACCTATTATGCCCAGCGCGCCACCGCCGGCCTGCTCATCAGCGAGGCCACCGCCATCAGCCATCAGGCCCAGGGCTACGCGGACGTCCCGGGGCTGTACGCCCCCGAGCAGCTCGCCGCGTGGAAGAAGGTCACCCGGGCCGTGCACGAGGCGGGAGGCCGCATCGTCACGCAGCTGTGGCATGTGGGACGCGTGTCGCACACGGAGCTGCAGCCGGGCAACGCAGCGCCCGTGGCGCCCTCGGCCATCGTCGCGAAGACGCGGACGGTGCTCTTCCGGGATGGGGTCCCCACGTTCGAGCCCACGTCGGTTCCGCGCGCGCTGGAGCTGGCGGAGCTGCCCGGCATCGTGCAGGACTACGTCCGGGCCGCGCGCGCCGCGGTGGAGGTGGCGGGCTTCGATGGCGTGGAGATTCACGGCGCCAACGGCTACCTGCTGGACCAGTTCCTGAAGACGGGCTCCAACGAGCGCACGGACGCGTACGGCGGGAGCATCGAGAACCGCGCCCGGCTGCTGTTGGAGGTCACCCGCGCGGTGGTGGACGCGGTGGGCGCGGGGCGCACCGGCATCCGCCTGTCGCCCGTCACCAGCGCCAACGACGCGTTCGACGCGAACCCCCAGCCGCTGTTCGAGCACGTGGTGCGCGAGCTGGCGAAGCTGGGCCTCGCGTACCTCCACGTCATCGAGGGCGCCACCGGGGGCCCGCGCGAGCTGGAAGACCGCCCGTTCGACTACGTCGCGTTGAAGAAGGCGTACCGCGACGCGGGCGGCAGGGGCGCGTGGATGGTCAACAACGGCTACGACGGAGAGCTGGCGCGCAAGGCGGTGGAGCAGGGCGCGGACCTGGTCTCCTTCGGCCGGCCGTACATCTCCAACCCCGACCTGGTGCGCCGGCTGCGCGAGAACGCGCCCCTGGCCCCGCTGGACAAGAAGACGCTCTACGGCGGCGGCGCCAAGGGCTACACCGACTACCCCACGCTCTGAGTGGAGGCCGGTGGCGCCGGGCACGCCTCGACGGTGGAGGCGTGCCCTCGGCTCGGGGCGGGGTGCCCCTCAGGGCTCCCACACCGGTCCGCTCGGGGTGACGCTCATGCCCTGCACTCCTGAGCGCAGTGGCGTCAGGGTGACCGCGCCACTGGCGGCGTAGCCGAACGCGCCGCCCGTGCTCTGGATGCCCTTGTCGAAGCGCACCACGGCGCTGCCTCGGGTCGGGTGCGTCATCGTCACCGTGTACGCGGTCGACGTCTCGTTCAGCGCCAGCGTCAGGTTCGCGGCCGCCGTGTCCTTGGCCTGGACCACGTGCAGGAAGTGGCTCACCACCTGGCCCTGTGTCTCCACCTCGCCGCGGAACTGGCCGACGGCGTAGGTGTACGTGCCATTGGGGCGCAGCGGTCCGCGCTCGTCGATGACGCGCCGGGTGGGGCTCGCCGGGACGAGCGTGCTCACGCGCAGCTCCTGCGTGCCGCTGGTCGCGGACCAGGTGTGGCCCGTGAGCACCGGGCTCGACGGGAAGTGAATCAGGAACGTCTTGTCCACGGAGGCGTCGCCCTGCGAGCTCTCCATCCGGTCGAACACGACGAGCGTGTCGAGCGGCCGCACGAACAGCGCCTCGCGCACCACCCGGCCCGCCGACGGATTGCCGACTTCCGCCTCACGGTGTGCCCAGTCGTCGCTCACGTCATACGCGCCCGTGAGGTCCACCACGGCGTAGTGGGCGTGCGTGGACGACTCCTGGCGCAGCATCCGCGGCGCGTGGTGGTAGTAGCCCACCGTGCCCAGCCCGTCGAAGAGCAGGGTGTTGTGCGCCACGGGTGACTCGGTGTCCACGGCCCCCGTGCCCGCGTAGCCGACAATCTGGTTGGCATAGCCCACCGTCTCGCGCGCCAGGAACTCACCGGCCCGCCACAGCTGGAAGCTGCCGGAGTCGCGGTGGGCGTGGCCCGCGTTGGAGGTGATGCCGAACTGGAGGTTCACCATCGTCGCTTCGGGCGCCCACGCCGTCTTCGCGTACACCTGGCCCAGGCCCTCGGCGCGATAGTCGAGCGGCAGTGTGGCCAAATCCCGCGCCTGCACCGACGCCAGCGTGTCGCTGTAGACGTAGCGCACCCACCGGTCGTCAATCGGGTGGCCGGTGAGCTCCAGGAAGCGCTTGGCGTAGCCCGCGATGGGCTGGTCCGCCCACTCCTCGATGAGCGGCGCCAGGTAGCTGCCCAAGGACGTCTGCGCGGTGTTGCTCGGGTCCCACCGGCTCAGCCAACGCTCGTCGTCGTTGAACGGGAAGGTCTCATACAGCTGGAACTGTCCCATCCGGCTCGGGCCCGGCGTGGTGGAGTAGATGGACCAGAAGACGGACTCCTTGAAGAAGTCGGTCTGGTCCCACAAATCCTGGCCATACAGGCCGAGCGTGGTGAACGGCACCGTCATGTAGCCGAACGTCCGCCGGCCATACGTGGAGCCCTCGTGGGGCGCGCCGCCCGCGGCCGCTCCATCGAGATAGGGCTTGAGCGAGAACTTCCAGCGCGAGCTCATCGCGTACTGGAGGAGCTGGTGGGCGTAGGGCTGGTTCTCGTGCCAGCTGGCGATGGCCCACAGGAGCGAGTTGCGGAAGTAGCCCGTGTAGTAGTTGTTGCCCTCCATGCCGATGCCGCCCCAGGGATTGTCATTGAGCGCGGCGATGACGGAGTTCCACCGCGTCAGCAGCAGCGTCTGCTCCGCTGGGAGCAGGTGGGCGAAGCACCAGTCGTAGGTGAGGATGACGGCCTCGCCGTACCAGCGGGCCGGGTCGCTGGAGATGGTGTTCTCGCTGATGGGGACCTGGGTGTTCACCGCCCAGGTGATGGCCGAGCGGCAGGACGCGGCGGCGCCGGTGATGAGCGAGTGCATGGCGGCGTCGATGGCCTGCTCGGGGCCCTGCACGTTCGCCACAGGCGTGTACGGGTTCTGGGCGAAGTACGCCTGGGCCCGCGCCAGCCGGGACGCATTGAACCAGACGCGCGGATGCGCCACCGGGAGGGAGAGCACCACCGGAGGCCCGTTGGCGATGGTGAGCTGGATGGGCGCGGAGGTGGTGAGGTTGCCGGCGCGGTCCCTCGCCACCGCCGTCACCGGGAAGGTGCCGTCGCCCACCAGCGTGGTGGAGAGGTTGAACCAGTACGGGTAGCTGGTGTCCTCGGCGCCCTGGTCCTGGCCGTTCACGCGCAGCCGCACGCCCGCCACGCGGATGTTGTCGGAGGCGTCGACGCGAATCTGCACGGTGCCGCCCACCGTGGTGCCGGTGGCGGGCGAGACAATCTGCACCTGGGGCGGCGTGGTGTCCGGCGGCGGCGCGCTCACGGTGATGGAGATGGGCGCGGAGACGGTGACGTTGCCCGCGGCGTCACGCGCCACGGCGGTGAGCTGGCGCGGGCCGTAGGGCTGGAGCGTCTCCGTGTCGAGCGTCACGGCCCAGGGCGCGGCCAGGTCCGCCTCGCCCACCTGGACGCCGTCGAGCTGCACGTGCACCCGGGTGACGCCCACGTCGTCCGTCGCGCTCGCCCGCACGGTGAACGGGCCGCTCACCGTCTCGTTGGGCGCGGGCAGGGTGAGCTGCACCTGGGGCGGCGCCGTGTCGACCAGCACGTTGTCGATGGTGATGCGCACCGAGGCGGAGGTGGTGAGGTTGCCGGCCGCGTCGCGCGCGTGCGCCGTCAGGACATGGGCGCCGTTGCGCAGCAGGCGCGTGTCCAGCGCCGCCGCCGACAGGTCGCGCCCGTCGATGCGCAGCTGCACGTGGGCCACGCCCACGTTGTCGCTCGCGCTCGTGACGACGTTGATGACTCCGGCCACCGTCGCGCCCGGGGTGGGCGAGGTGATGGCGACGGTGGGCGGCGTGGTGTCCGTGCGGGGCACGGGCGGGGTGTACTCGAGCGTGAGCACCGGCCTGCGCTCCGGCTGCGTCGCGAGGCCCGTGAACACCTTGGCCACCCGGCCCACGCGGGTGTTCGCCAGCATCACCCCCTGGTTGGTCGACGGGTCATCCACCCAGGACTGCACCACCGCCACGTCGAGCGGCACGTCGATGACGTTCACCACGACGGGGAACGCATCCAGCACGAAGGCCTTCCCCGCCACCTGGTCCGTCCCCTGTCCCACGGCGCCCAGCCGCTCCCACTCCAGCCCGTCGTCGCGGAACTGCCAGCCCAGCCCCGCCGCCGTCGCGCTCCAGGGCGCCTGGACATAGGTGCCCCGCAGCTCGAAGTCGCCGTTGTAGGTCTCCACGGCCACGCGCAGCGTCGCGCCCTGCACCACCGCGCCGCTCGGAATCCCCAGCTGGGGGAAGCGCAGCAGCGTCTGGACCTCGTAGTCCTCCGTCTGGAACACCCCCAGCAGCGCCTCGTTGCGGTGCGCCGCGCCGTTCTGGGTGATGCCCTGGCTGGTGATGGCCACGGCCTCGGAGGCCGTCACCGGCGTCGTCACGGCCTGCGAGCGGCTCTGCGTGGTGGGAGGCGCTTCGGGTGTCTTCGTGCATCCAAGGAGCACGAGCGCGGCGTACAGCCCCATCCACCCGGCAATGCGGCTTGTTCCTGAGTTCATAGGATGACAGTTCCTAGCCTGTCGTTGCGGGGGGCGTCCACCGCGTCGCGGGCCTGGGCTGTCACGTGCCGCCCCGGGGGGGCTTCCAGCTCAGAGCGTGGGCTGGTGTCCCTGGAGCTGGGCCGCCACCTGTCGCTTGAGGGCCTGCAGCTGCTGGAGCTTCGCCTTCAGCTCCTGGCGCATCTCCAGCTCGTCGGTGTGGAGGACCTCGTCGTGCAGCTCCTCGATGCTCTCCGCCAGATTGGCATTGAGGAGGTTCATCTGCTGCTGGGAGAGCTCCAGGACCATGGGACACCTCTGTGTCAGCACAGGCGGAACACGGCAAAGCCTAGCATGCGTGTGCTCGGCGGCCCCAAACCGCCCCCCTCGCCAATGCCTGTCGGAGTGTCGGCTGGCCCACAGCCTGAACCCAGAGTCCCGGCCGGCGTCGCGCGTCATCGACGGGCGCGAGCGCTTCCAATGGACTCGGGGGAGGACCCCACCCCCTACGGGCTTCCCGAGGGGATGGGACACTGCCTGTCGGCGTGGCGCCCCGGTGAGCCAGGGCGCCCGTGCCGCTTGCTTCGGGGACTAACGCAGCGCGATGAGCGAGGCGACCAGCAGCGAGACGACGCTCATCACCTTGATGAGGATGGCGACGCCCGGGCCGGAGGTGTCCTTGAACGGGTCGCCCACCATGTCGCCGACGACGGCGGCCTTGTGGACGTGCGAGCCCTTCGCGTGGCCCGGCAGCTTGCCCTTCTCGATGTACTTCTTGGCGTTGTCCCACGCGCCACCGGCGTTGGCCATGTAGAGCGCCATGGTGGCGCCGACCACGAGCGCGCCGGCCAAGAGGCCCGCGAGCGCCTGGGGCCCGAGCACGTAGCCCACCACGGGCGGGGCGACGACGGCGATGAGGCCCGGGAAGATCATCTCGCGCAGGGCGCTCTTGGTGGAGATGTCGACGATCTTCTTCGGGTCCGGGTCCGCCTTGAGCTCCATCAGGCCCGGAATCTCACGGAACTGACGGCCAATCTCCTCGACGATGGCGCCGGCGGCGCGACCCACCGCGAGCATCGTCGAAGCGCCGACGAGGAACGGCAGGATGGAGCCCAGCAGCAGGCCGACGATGACGTTGGGGTTGGTGAGCAGCAGGCTCATCTCCGGCAGCCCGGCGGCCACGCGCGTGTGGTTGACCTCCATGTTGAAGGCGGAGAACAGCGCGATGACCGTCAGCGTCGCGGAGCCGATGGCGAAGCCCTTGCCGATGGCGGCCGTGGTGTTGCCCACCGCGTCCAGCTCGTCGGTGATGGCGCGCACCTCGGGGCCCAGGCCGGACATCTCGGAGATGCCGCCGGCGTTGTCGGAGATGGGGCCGTACGCGTCCACCGTCATCACGACGGCGGTGCCGCCCAGCATGCCCACCGCGGACAGGGCGATGCCGTACAGGCCCAGCGCCTGGTCGGCGATGTAGGCCACCAGGGCGATGGTCGCCATGGAGATGCCCACGCTCTCCATGCCCACCGCGAGGCCGCGGATGAGGTTGGTGCCGGCGCCGGTGATGGAGGCCTCGGCGATGCGCTGCACCGGCCGGGAGGAGGTGTAGTAGTCCGTCACCAGGCCGATGATGGCGCCGCCGAACGCGCCCGCGGCCAGGGCCACGGTGATGTTCTGGGACAGGCCGAACACGTTCATCATGACGAACGACAGGCCCACCAGGATGACCGGCGGCATGATGAGCGCGCTGCGCAGCACCTGCGCGGGGTTCATGTGCTTGAGCGCCCGGGCGATGAAGATGCTCAGCACGCTGACGATGAGACCCACCGCGGAGAGCACCAGCGGCAGCACCACGCCGGCGACCTTCGCCGTGCTCGCGGACGTGCCCTCGACGGCCAGCCGCGACAGCTCCGTGGCGTTGGCCGTCAGCGCCATGGCCATGGCGGCGACGATGGCGGCGACCATGGACTCGTAGATGTCCGCGCCCATGCCGGCCACGTCGCCCACGTTGTCACCCACGTTGTCGGCGATGACGCCGGGGTTGCGCGGGTCGTCCTCGGGGATGTTCTCGATGACCTTGCCGGCGATGTCCGAGCCGACGTCCGCCGCCTTGGTGTAGATGCCGCCGCCCACGCGCGCGAACAGCGCGATGGAGCTGGCGCCCACGGCGAACGAGTGGAGGATGGGGGACAGCTCCGGGTGACCCTGGAAGGCGTAGTACACGCCGCCCATGCCCACCAGGCCCAGGCCCGCCACCGCCAGGCCCATCACCGCGCCGCCGTCCAGCGCGACCAGCAGCGCGTTCGGCTTGGAGCCCGTGCGCGCGGCCTGCGCGGTGCGCACGTTGGCGAACGTGGCGGCCTTCATGCCGATGTAGCCGGCGAGCAGCGAGAGGAACGCGCCCACCACGAAGCTCACGGCCGCCAGCTTGCCCAGCGCCAGGCCGATGAGGACCGCGAGCACCGCGCAGTAGATGGCGAGCACCTTGTACTCGCGCACGAGGAACGCCATCGCGCCTTCACGGATGTAGCCCGCGATGCGGTTCATCGTCGCGTCGCCGTCCGGCAGGGACTTGACGCGGAAGTAGAAGAACGCAGCGAAGAGCAAGCCCACGGCGCCGACGACGCTTGGTGCGACTGCCCAGAAACTCGACTCGAGACTCGACAACTCCATCCATTCTCTCCAGAGCAGTCCCGGGGATTGACGTCTCGCCCCCGCTGGGTCGCTCGTTGCCGCACAGTTGGTGTGCAGGGCCTATACGGGATTTCCGTACGCGCTGGGAGCCTCCTCTGAGCGGATAAGGGGGTGGGGCCGCCCCCGGGG
>NZ_SRLW01000246.1:0-14847 GCF_006518215.1 Myxococcus sp. AB025B | reverse complement strand
TGGCCACGCTGGTCATCCTTCCGCCCGGGGTGGCGGTGGCCTACGCGTTGTCGCGCTGGCGAGGGCCGGGGCGGGGCGTGGTGGACACGGTGCTGGCGCTGCCGCTGGTGCTGCCGCCGACGGCGGTGGGGTTGGTGTTGTTGGAGCTGCTCGGGCGCGAGGGACCGCTGGGGCGCGTGTTGGATGCGATGGGCGTGGAGGTGGTGTTCACGCCAGGGGCGGTGGTGCTGGCGAGCGCGGTGATGGCATTCCCGCTGCTCGTGCGCTCGGCGCGCTCGGGGTTCGAGGAGGTGGACCCTCGGCTGGTGGCGGTGGCGCGCACGTTGGGGGACTCGCGGGCGCGAGCGTTCTCCCGGGTGACGTTGCCGCTGGCATGGCGCGGGGTGGTGGTGGGGGCGCTGCTGGCGTTCTCGCGAGCGCTCGGCGAGTTCGGCGCGACGGTGCTGGTGGCGGGGAACATCCCGGGGCGCACGCAGACGTTGTCGCTGGCCATCTTCCAGTACACGCAGCTGGGGCAGGACGCCCAGGCGCTGCGGTTGGCGGGCATCGCGGCGCTGCTGGCGTTCGTCGCGGTGTACGCCACGGAAGGGCTGACGCGGTGGAGGGGACGGCGGGTGCGCGCGTGAGCCTGGAGCTGTCGGTTCGATTGCCGCTGGCGCGCTTCGTGTTGGAGGTGGACGCGCGGCTGGAGGGCGCGTCGGTGGCGGTGCTGGGGCGCTCGGGTTCGGGGAAGACGTCGTTGTTGGAGGTGCTGGCGGGGCTGCGGTCTGGTGCGCGAGGGCGCGTCGTCGTGGGTGGGCGCGTGCTGCTGGACAGTGACGCGCGCGTGGAGGTGCCTCCGGAGGCCCGGCGCATGGGGTATGTGCCGCAGGACGCGCTGCTGTTCCCGCATCTCACGGCGGAACAGAACGTGCGTTACGGCGCGCGGAAGGGGAGGTCGTCCCGCTTCGACGAGGCGGTGGGGCTGCTCGAACTGGGGCCGCTGCTGCATCGCTATCCGGCGACGCTGTCGGGAGGCGAGAAGCAGCGTGTGGCCTTGGCGCGAGCGTTGGCGACGGACCCTGCGTTGTTGTTGCTCGATGAGCCGTTGGCCGCGCTGGACGTGACGCTGAAGGAGCGCGTGCTGCCGTATCTCCTGCGCGTCCGTGACGAGGCGCGAGTGCCGATGTTGTACGTGACGCACCAGCTGGGGGAGGCGCGGGTGTTGGCGAAGGAGGCGGTGCTCCTGGACGAAGGGCGCGTGCGCGCGGCGGGGCCGGCGTCCCAGGTGTTGGGAGCGTCTGCGCGAGGGCTGCTGGCGTCGGAGGCGGAGGGTGAGGAGAACATCCTCGAGGGCGTGTTGGAGCGTCCCGAGGAGGGCGGCACGCGGCTGCGGGTGACGCAGGGCTTGGGGCTCTGGGTGCCGGACGCGCCGGAGCTGGCGGTGGGCGCGCGAGCGGCCTACGCGGTGCCGGCGAGCGACATCCTGCTCTCCATGGGCGTGCTGACCGGAGTGTCCGCGCGCAACGTGCTCGCGGGCATGGTGGTGGGGGTGGAGAGCGCGGGAGCAGGAGAGGCCGCGGCCACCGTGGACGTCGAAGGCGTGCGCTGGGTGGTGCGGCTCACCGAGGACTCCGTGCGCGAGCTGGGCGTGAGCACGGGCGCCCGTGTGTACCTCGCGGTGAAGACCGCGGCGTGCCGCCGTCTGCGGTGAGCCGCGAGCCATGGCGCTCAGGACGACGCGGCTACGGCTGTATCGTCTCCTCGCATGCCGTGATGGGGCAGGGTGTATCTGCGTGACGGCGTAGGACTTCGCCCGCTCGTCGATTGCCCAGGTGCCTGTCAGCTGTCGATGCCAACATCCCCGCTGCTTGCCTTCCGCGGAGGGAGGCGTGGGGGTGCGGAATGCGTGCGGGTCTTTGGGTGGTTGGCGCTGCCTTGTTGCTCACGGGCTGCGCCGGAGTCGACGCGTCGACTCGTAAGGCGACGCTCCGGCAGCACGCGACGATTCCGGGGGAGCGGTGGACCACGTCGGGCGAGGGCCCCGACCCCGAACAGGACGCCGAAGCGGCAGAGGACTCATCTGGGCAACGGCTTCGTCGACGCCATCTGTTCCGGGACTCCGCGTCCCTCGGGTCAGGTCAGAGTCCGCGGAGCGATGCGTTCGTGGACCTGCTTCAGAACGCAGGGCTCGAAGCAAGCGACGCTCGGCCTGTCTCGGGGAGTTCCCTGTCCCCGACTCACGCTGCGCGACTCCTCGCGACGCTGTTGAAGAGGGAGGTCACGCTAGAGCAGTTTCCGGCACGCCTCGCGGTGGGCTTCATTCTGCGGGAGGTGTTGGCCACGGGCGAGGTGGCCCGGGACGAGTTGGTGCGCCGGGTGGACCGCTTCAGGCACCTGGCCGTGCTCCGACCTGACGGATGTCTCGCGTGGGTGCGTACTGGGAGGACCCAACAAAGAGTGGCGCCCGTCGAGTGGAGGGCCGGGGCCTTTCGCGCGCACGGCTTCGAATTGGGCCGCTTCTATGACGGAAGCACGGGGGTGTTCCGGCTGCTGAACGACGACCTCCGGGAGCAGAGCGGGTTCCCACTGGCGGACGTCCACGACGATGCAGACGTCATCAGTCGCGCCCTGGACGGGGCCGAAGAGGCATTCGTCGGGCTCGCCCTCGCCGTGGGCAAGCTCTTCTCGACATCGCCAGCGGACAGCCTCGAGGCCCTCCGGAAGATGCCAGCCGCCGTGGTGGCCTTGCTGGAGTCATCGCCCGAGTACCTGGAGCGCTTCCGGTACATGACGCGGGGCGAGAAGGTGCAGGCCGTCTCCAAGCTGGTGACGAACCTCATCGCGACGTGGGGCACGGTGTCGGCCGTGACGCGCACGTTGGAGGGAACAGCGCTCGCCACGGCGGAAGTGCCAGCGCTCGCGTTGTCCGCTGACGGAACTGTCGCCATACGGCTCGTGATGGCACCCGTGGGACGTGCGGCCGCCACGCTGAGTGGAGGGCCTGGAGCAGCCATCATCCTTCAGCGGGCAGGCACGACGGCGAAGCAAGGGGGACCCTCAAAGGGGCCTGGACAGTGGGGACCGGCGAAGGAGTCCATGTCGCCCGGAGCGCGGCGCTACCAGGAACAGATCTCGGGCCATACAGCGGACGAGGCATACTGGGTCGGAGGCGTCGGCAGAGACAGCGGAGGCGTGAAGTTCGATGGGTACACAAAGGGCGTGCTGCTGGAGGCGAAGGGGCCGGGCTACGCCAGGTTCTTCGATGGACTCGACCCGAAACGTTGGTTCAAGAGCTCAGGGGCGAAGGCGCTCGTTGAGCAGGCCGACAGGCAATTTCGTGCAGCGAGAGGCGCACAGGTCCGGTGGCATGTCGCGGAAGAGAGCGCGGCCAGCGCCATCCGGAGGCTGCTGAAGGACAACGAAATTGAAGGAATCGAAGTGGTCTTCACTCCTGTGCATCCCTGAAGGTGAACTCTCGTGAGTGAAACGTACTACGCGGGTGGGTACTGGGGCCCTCGACAGGAGTCGCCGGAAGGCTGTGCGCAACGACTGGAGGGCTTCTTGAAGGGACTCTCCTCCCTCGATTCGTCCTTTGCGCATTGGTACGAGACAGCAAAGTCACCGAAGGCGTCGTTGAAGCGTCCACTTCGGCCAGACCACGAGGCGTTGACGCGGCTCATCCAGAAGAACAAGGACCCGGTATTCGATGACCTTGGGTTCAGCGTCGGAGGATGGAATGGCGAGCCTCTGGCACATGAGGACTGCGGCTTCCTGCTCAGGTGTGGAAGCCATGATGCGCGGACGCACAACCGCTGCGTGTTCAGCTTGCCCAGCCGAGGAGCGAGCGCGGACCGTGTCCTGAGCGCACCTGTATTGTCGAGCATGCTGCGAGAAACAGCTGCCGCATGGGAGCCGGATTGGGGCGTGGCCATGTCACACGCTCACCGCGACATGGTCGACGCTCATCGCGTCCCGAAGTCGCCATACGTCGGATGGGTGACGTACCTCACTCAGCGCCGAGGCACGGTGCCCCCTCTCCCTGCTCCCGTGCGCGTCGAGCCCGTGGAGGGCAAGGGCACTCTCATTGTCCTCACTCCCGAGCGCTTCACGGCGAGCAATCTGGAGCATGTGGCGCTGGCTGAGCGGGTGCGAGGCTTGCTGGACCAGGCGGGGCTGTTGAAGCCGCTGTCGCCGTAGACCTGGTGGTGGGCGTGAGCACGGGCGCGTGCACCTCCGGCCCCAGGAGTTCCAGGGGCCGGAGGCAATCCACAGACGCCGCTTACTCGAAGACCGCCGAGACCAGGGAGTAGATGCCTGTGTCCGTCTCCTGCCGCGCCCAGATGACGGCGCCGCCGCCGAGCGGGCTCGCGACCACTTCGATGTCCCCGAGGTAGCCCTTCACGGTGGCGAAGTCGAGCCGCTGGGCCGCGGTCCAGCCCGTGCCGGGCACGAAGCGGCGGGCCCAGACGGCCGTGATGTCTCCCTCGTCGACGCCATAGACGACCATGGCCGAGCCCGTGGGAGAGACATGGAGCTCATGGACCCCGCCGAAGTCCGCCGCGAGCTGCTGGGCCGGCTGCCAGCCCGAGCCCTTCACGTAGCGCGCGCACCACAGCCCCCAACCGGCGTCGGTGCCCGACTGACTCCAGATGACGAACGTATTGCCATTCGCATCCGAGCCCACCGTCGGCTCGCTGATGACGTTCCCCTGCGTGTGGAGGGCCACCTCCTGGTCACTGAAGCCGGAGTCGACCTGGAACGGATTCGCATACACGCGGTCCTGGTCGAGGTACCGGCGAACCCAGACGGCGAAGCCCGTCCCGTCCGCGTTCAGGGCCATTTGGGGATAGCGCCCCGCCATGCCCTCGCCACTCACCGGCGCGCTCCAATTCCAGAACCCCTGACGCGAATACTGGAGAGGGCTGTTGAGCTCGGACCAGGCCAGCACCCCGTTGCCGCGCGAGTCCACGCCGACGTCATACCCGTCCCACGAGGTGGTCCAGTTCGAGTCGTTGATGGTGCGCACGAGGACCGGCGTTCCCCAGCCCGAGCCCCCGTCGTACGGCTGCACCCACAGGGAGGTCTGCGTGGTGCTCTCCTCGATCCAGGCGGAGAGGGCCCTCTGGCCGGGCGCCGGCACCACCCGGGCGCCCCCCACACGCTGCCCCGTGGTTGCTCCGAGCAACTGCGGCACACCCCAGCCCTGGGGGTTGCTGTCGCCGCCCGTGGCGAGGATGCCGTACGTCCTGCGGACGGTGTAATCCCCCGCCGGCCACGACTCCACGATGGCGAGCGGGGCGCCGTCGGACAGGGTCGTGAGCGACGCCGGGTAGGGCTGCGAGGGGTTGAGGGTCCCCGTTCCGACGGTCTGCTCCGTCTCCCAGGTCGCGCCTGGCTTGTGTCGCCGCGCCCGGAGCCCCTCGTTGACATACAGGACCGTCGCCACGCCCGCCGTATCCATCGTGAGCGCCGCGTGGACCGCGTTGCGGTTCGGGTTGCTCGAGAGGACCAGGGGCGCGTTCCACTGCGCCGCGCGGACCGAGTAGCCCCAGCTGTGTGAAGAGGTCATCGCGTTGCCAGCGAGGTCCTTCACCCCGTCGAGGACCACGCCCACCTGCGCGCCGAACGCCGGCCCCGGCTTCAGCGTGAGCGTGCACTTGCCCGCCGCGCAGGTCACCGCGCTCCCGGTCAACGCCTTGCCGCCCGCCGTGAGCTGGAACGAGGCCGGCGTCACGCTGGTGGTGTCGAGCGTCGTCTCGCTGAACGACACCTCGATGACGGTCCAGGGAGTGGCCGTGGCCGAGGACGCCGCGGGCGTGGCGGACACCACGCGCGGCGGCGTGACGTCCACGATGAACCCATCCGACCTCTTCCAGCCCGACGTGTTCCCAGCCGCGTCCACCGCGCGCACGCAGTTGTAATAGCGCTGCTCGGCCAGGGTGAGCACCGTGAGCTCCGCGGACGACGTGGCGCCGACGTCCTGGAGGCTGCTCGCGTTGCCAGGGCATGCCGGGGTGGACGTCACGGCGAGCTCGTAGCGCTGGATGCCCACCGCGTCGCTGAAGCCGGACCAGCGCGCCGCGACGCGCGTGGTGCTGTTCTGATAGGCGAGCTCCGGTCCGGTGAGGCCATCCATCACCGTGGCGGCCAGCTCCGAGGGCGCCGTGCTGTCCTCCACGAAGGTCAGCGCCGCGGAGCAGGCCGAGACGTTCCCGACCGCGTCCGTCGCCTGGGCCACGTAGCTCGACGTGCTGTTGTCGCCCACGGCGAGTGGCAGGGTGGCCAGACCCTGATGGTCGGCGGTCCGCGAGGCGAGCGCTCCTCCCACACACGTCGCGCCCGCGAAGAAGCGCACCTGGGCTCCCGGCTCGGTGGTGACGTGGAGGACTGGCGCGTTGTGGTTGGCGGGGCTGACGGGGGTGGTGGCGAGGGCTGGCGTCGCGGGCGGCGTGCTGTCCTCACGGTACACGGGGCCCACGGTGCAGGCCGAGGTGTTGCCCGCCGCATCGGTGGTGGACACGTACGTGCCCGTGACGCTGTCGTCCGCGACGGACATTCGGAGCGAGAACGTGCCGGCCGCGTCCGCCACCTGGGTGTCGACCGGTGTCCCGGAGCAGGTCTCGTCCAGGTAGAGCCGGGCGGTGGCCGCCGACTCCGTGCTGCCGATGAGGCGCGGGGCGTTGTCGTTGGCGACCGCCGAGGGCGACAGCCGGAGGTTCGAGAGTGTCGGCGGCGTGCTGTCCTCGCGGTAGTTCACTCCCTGGGACGAACACGCGGAGACGTTCCCGGCCAGGTCGATGGCCAACCCGTGGAAGGAGACCCACGCGTCGTCGGACACCGTCACGGGGATGGAGACCTGTCCCGTGGCGTCCGAGGTGCCCTCGCCGGCGATGGCACCGGAGCAGCCCGCGACGGTGTAGAGGCGCACGCGCGCCTCGGGCTCGGTCCTGGCCAGGACGCGAGGAGCGTTGTCATTGGCGGGGGAGACGGGCGTGGTCCCCAGGAGCGTCGGCGCGTCGGGAGGCGTGGTGTCCTCCGGAGTCCCAGCATCCGGGGTCCCCGCGTCGGGTGTCCCCGCGTCCGCGAGGCCCGCGTCGGGTGCTCCCGCGTCCGGAGTGCCCGAGTCTGGCACCGGCGTACCGGAATCCGTCCCGGAGTCCGGCTGCGTCGAGCCATCAGGTGTTCCGTTCCCACTTCCCCCACAAGAAGCCAGCAGCCAACCACTCACGACTGCGACCACGAGCCCCCTCGGCATCGCTCTGCTTTTCATACGCCCCTTTGTCTGGCGAGACGCCTTCTCGCAGGCGCCACCTAACACGAGGCGTGGTGGCGCGGAGCAAGCGGGTCGAGGGACATCTCCCGCGAAGCCAGACCGCCCGCATGGGCGCGGTTGCACGCGGAGGCGGAGCCGAGACCCAGGCTCCGCCCCCCGTGCTTCACCGGCTTCAGCGCAGGCGCTGGTACAGCGTGTCGAGCAGCGTGCCGTCGTCGCCGCTCAGCTCCCAGAACATCGCGCCGCCCAGGTTCTTGTTCAGGATGTAGTCCGACTTCGCGTTCAGCGTGGACGGGTCGTCGTACGCAATCCACACCTTCGTCGTCGGGCTGTAGACGTAGGCCTCCTTCGCCTCGGGGTGGGTGAACTTGGTGTAGCCCGAGCCCGCGCGCTCGTAGTTGACCTTGATGTCCTTGTAGTCGAACACACCCGTCAGGCCCGACTGGCCGTCATCCCACGTGCCCTTGGTGGGCACGCCGCTCTGGAACAGGCCGTTGTTCACGTTCGGCACGCCGCCCCAGCCTCGGCCGTAGAACGGGACGCCCACGACAATCTTGTCCGGCGCCACGCCCAGCTCGAGCATCTTCGCCACCGAGCCGTCCGTGTAGAAGCCCGTCCCCGCCGCCGGGTCGCCCGTCACGCGGTAGAGCGCCGAGTGGAAGTTCACCGTGCTCTCGAATGCGCCGTGGTAGTCGTAGCTCATCACGTTGATCCAATCGAGGATGTTGGACAGGTTCTTCGTCTCCTGCTTGTTCGTCAGCAGGTCCGGCGACGCGCCCGTGGCGATGGTGAGCAGGTACGGCTTGCCCGTCTGCGCCGTCACCGCGTTGAGCTGGTTGCGGAACTCGGCCATCAGCAGCGTGTAGTTCTGCTTGTCCGCGGGGCTGTTGGTGTTGCCCGGCAGGCCGCCACCCACCGGGTACTCCCAGTCGATGTCGATGCCGTCGAACACGCCCACGCCGTTCGCCGGGTCCACGCCGGGGTACTGGCCCTTGATGAACAGGTCGATGCAGGACTTCACGAACGCGGCCCGCGAGGCCTGCGTCGCCGCCACCTGCGAGAAGTACGTCGACCACGTCCAGCCGCCCACGGAGATGAGCACCTTCAGGTGCGTCTGCGTCTTCTTCAGCTCCTGGAACGCGCGGAAGTTGCCGCGCAGCGCACCCGGGTTCCACTCGCCCGGCCAGCCGCCGCCCTTGTCGATGTCCGCGAACGAGTCACCGAGGACGCACCGCCCGTCCGCCGAGATGTTCGAGAAGGCGTAGTTGATGTGCGTCAGCTTCGCCGCGGGGATGTTCGCGACCTGGTAGTTGCGCGAGTAGATGCCCCACTGGGTGAAGTAGCCCACGATGCGCTTGCCGCCACCCGGCTGCCCCGGAATCGCCACCTGCACGGTGACCTGCCGCGTGCCCACGTTGCCGGCCTGGTCGAAGGCGCGGAAGGTGTACGTGTACGAGCCGTTCTGCGCGGAGCCGGAGAAGTTGCGCGAGTAGCTCAGGCTCGTGGAGACCACGGCGCCGTTCTCGAGAATCTCCACGCGGTCCACGCCCACGTTGTCCGTCGCCGTGGCGGTGAGGGTCAGCGTCCCCGGCGCGGTGACGTTCGTCGAGCTGGCGTTCAGCGTGACGGTGGGCGCGGTGGTGTCTCCGCCGCCCGCGGGCCCCAAATCCAGCCACAGCGCGGCCACCGCCACGGGCGTCCAGTCCGCCTGCGAGGTGTGCGCCTGACGGCATTGATAGAGCCGTCCACCGTAGGTGACCTGCGCGCCCGTCGCGTAGGCGACGCCCGCCGCCCACTCGGCGACGAGCGGCGCGCGCATCACACTGCCCTGGCCCTCGCCGTGTGACGGGGAGACCTCTCCGCACCCGCTCGCGGACAGGGCCGAGACCATCAGTCCAATGAACCACTTGCTGCGACGCATGCTTGCTCTCCTCGCTTCGATGGACGCGAGTCCGGAACCGCTCGGGAACTCGTTTCCAGGAAGGAGGCGTGGACCGGATTTTCCGGGTCAAAGCCTCACGCAATGAATGGTGTGAGTGGAAGAACACGCGGCCACCGGAAGTGACGCGAGCGTCATCTGCTCAGTGCCACTGTTCGTTTCCATCCACCCAGGTGGCGAGCACGCTGACGTCGTCACGCAGCAGCGCGAGGTTCGCGCGTTGGCCAGGCTCAAGCTTGCCCAGCTGCGACTCCAGGCCGAGCAACCGGGCGGGGTAGAGCGAGGCCATGCGCAGCGCTTCCTCGAAAGGCACGCCCAGGAGTCGAACGGTGTTGCGCACCGCTGACGCCAGGTCGATGTCCGCGCCGGCCAGCGTGCCGTCCTCCGTGACCAGCCGTCCGTCGCGCCGCAGGATGGTCTGTCCATACAGCGTGAAGGTCGTCTCCTGCGTGCCCACGGGAGGCATCGCGTCCGTGACGAGGAAGACCTTGCCGCGAGGCTTGGCCTTCAAGAGCTGACGCAGGTTCGCCGGGTGCACATGGACGCCGTCCACGATGACGCCGCACCACGCGTCATCGGACTCGAGGCCCGCGACCACGGGGCCGGGCTGTCGCCCCTGCACCGGGGGCATCGCGTTGAACAGGTGCGTGAAGCCGCGCACGCCCGCCGCGAGCGCCTGCAGGGTCCGCTCGTAGCTCGCCGCCGTGTGTCCCGCGAACAACACCGCGCCCGAGGCGCTGAGCTTCTGGAGGAACGCGTCCTCCACGCGCTCCGGCGCGAGCGTCATCAACAACCTGCCCCCAGCCCGGGCCAGTCGCTCGCCGAGCGCGACGAGGGACTCGAGGTCCTCGGCTCCGGGCTGACGGATGTGGTGCGGCGCATGGACACCCGGGCGCTCGGGGCTGATGAACGGGCCTTCCAGGTGGACACCGAGCACGCCGCTCCCGGGCTGCTCCAGCGCGCGCGCCGCGGCGTCACAGGCGAGCCGGGTGCGCTCGGGCGCATCGGTGATGAACGTGGGCAGCAGGCTCGTGGTGCCCGAGCGGCGCAGCGTGGACGCGATGGTGAGCGCCGCGTCGACCGTGGGTGAGTCGTTGAACAGCACCCCGCCCGCGCCGTTCACCTGGAGGTCGATGAAGCCGGGGGCGAGCAGGGTGTCTGCGGGCAGCTCGCGGGTGGAGAGCCCCACGGGCGCCTCGTGGCGCGGCACCACCGCGGCGATGTGTCCGGCGTCGAGCACCACCGAGTGGCCCTCGAGGATGCGCTCGCCGGTGAACACGCGCGAGCCCGTGAGGATGTGTCTGGTCACACCGTCTCCGTCACCTTGCGAAGGTTCGCGGGGGCATCCGGGTCCATCCCGCGCGCCGTGGCGAGCCGGTGGACCGCCAGGTAGAAGCTCTGCACCTGGCACAGTGGCGCAATCGCCAGGGGAACACCAGGAACGGTGGGCAGCGTCGCGGCGCCGGGGACGGGGAGCACCGTGCTCACCTCCGCGCCCAGCTCCATCATCCGGCGCACCACCGCGCGCGTGCCCTCGGCGGAGCCGTCCTCCTGTCCCAGCGCGATGACGGGGAAGCCCGGCTGCACCAGCCCGAGCGGACCGTGGGCCACCTCGGCCGCGCTGAAGGCCTCGGCGTGCAGGCGACAGGTCTCCTTGAGCTTCAGCGCCAGCTCGAGCGCCGCGCCCAGGCCGCTGCCCCGGCCGACGACATACAGGCTCTGCGCGTCGACGAGCGTCTCCAGCGCGGGCCACCAATCGAGCGCGCACGCCGAGGCGAGGGCCTCCGGGAGCGCGGCGACGGCCTCGTGCAGCTCGGGGCTTCCGGACCAGTGCGCCGCCAGTCGCAGGAAGGCGAGGCCGGAGAGCAGATACGACTTGGTCGCGGCGACGGCGCGCTCGGGGCCCGCGTCCAGGGGGATGCTCACGTCACACAAGGCGCCGAGCGGCGCGGAGGCGTCATTGATGAACCCCACGACGAGCGCGCCCGAGGCCTTCGCCGCCTCCGTCAGCCGCAGCAGGTCGGGGCTCTGCCCGGACTGCGAGACGGCGATGAAGAGCGAGTCGCGCAGGTCCAGCGCGTGCGCGCCGTAGATGGACGCCACGCTGGGGCCCACCGAGGCCACCGCGCGGCCGAGCGTCGTCTCGATGAGGTACTTCCCATAGACCGCCGCGTGGTCCGAGCTGCCCCGCGCGCAGGTGACGACGAAGCGAGGAGGCTGGCGCCGCAGCCGCTCCCCCAGCGCCACGAACATGTCCTCGCTCCGTGCCAGCTGGAGCCGGGCGACCCCGGGAGCCTCCGCGGCCTCGCGCGCCATGATGGGCAGCGTCATCGAAGCGCCTCCAGGCTGCTCGACCTGACCCCATGCGCCATCGCCCCGACT
Source organism: Myxococcus sp. AB025B (assembly GCF_006518215.1). Classification (NCBI taxonomy): domain Bacteria; kingdom Pseudomonadati; phylum Myxococcota; class Myxococcia; order Myxococcales; family Myxococcaceae; genus Myxococcus; species Myxococcus sp. AB025B. The sequence continues at coordinate 3,271 of NZ_SRLW01000246.1, read as the reverse complement.
GCTGACAGCTTCCCCAGCCCGCTCACATTCGACCCCACGACAAGGTTGCCTCGGTACCGCGAGCCCACCCGGGTGGACCGGTACACGCCGCCCGATATAGAGCGCGGCCCACGCATCCACTACTCCCGTTTGCCTGTCTGCCGGGCAGTGAGCCATTCGCGAGCCCCAGGTGCTCGCGCACCGTCGATGACAGGGATTGAACAGCCCCTCGCTCACGCGATGCACACGGGGTTGTTTCCCCTCGGGCGGCCCACACCTCCACGGAAGCGCCCTTCACAGGACGCCCGCGGCTGTCCACGAGTGACTCGCCGCCGTGTGGAAGGGGGAGTCACATCATGAAGTGGTTCCGTTCAAAAGCAGTCACAAGCGGGCTCGCGGGAGCCCTCGTGTCGGGCATGGTGGCGCTGACGGGCTGTGTGCCGGAGGCTCGCGCGAAGCAGGGCCTGGTGGCACAGGACGCCGGGCACTCCGAGCGCTTTCCACGTGGCGCCCCAAGGCTCAGGCGCTGCCCAACGCCGTCTGGATCAACAACCCCGCACGGCTCGCCAGCTTACAGGAGGCTGCGCAGTCATCTCACGAACTCGCTGTCTCACTCGCGTTGACAGGCTCCGCTCGAGCACCTCGCCCGTCACCACGAGCGCCGCGAGGCAACGACGGATGGCCTGCTCTCCCGCTCCGAGCGCGCCGCACTGTTCCTTCACGGTGCGCCCCTTGGAACCGGCGTCGGTGAGCGCGGCGATGACGTGGGGGCGGTACTGCTCGACCTGTTCAAGCATGTGTTGGTCTCCTCTGACTTCCTTGCTGGGGACGCTTTCCGCGACTGGCTCCGCTGGGCCTTCGTTGACCGCGATTGGCGGTGTGCTGACCCCACGTAAGTGCGTACGGCTTCTGCGAATGGCTCACGCGGTTGTTTCCACGCCATTTCCGGACACGGCTGAGGGTGCCCAGTCCCTAATAGATGGTGCGGATTCTGGGGGCTGGCTCAGGCATACCCCCGGTTCGGATTTCCGATTGAACACATGGCGTCAGGAGCCACGTGCTCCGAGCGGCACCGGGAGTTTTGTGGGGCGCGGGGCACAGGGTAGAGAAAAACCGCCCCGTCCTTCGTGCGAAGGAAAACCGAGAACAGCTGGAAGCCGTGGGCTTCCTGGTACGGTTCCGCCATGTCCCTTGGAAGTGCTCCGCGCGTGTGCCTGTCCCTTGCCCGGCTTGCCCTGTCTCTCGTGCTCCTGATGGGGTGGACAGCCACGGCGCAGGCCCAGGATGCCCTACGCGGGCGCGAGCTGAAGCGGCGTCGGGTGTCGATCTCGGGGGCTACCGCCGACAAGCCGGTGATGCTGCACGTTGCCCCTGGCTACCTCACCACCTTGGAGTTCGACTCCCTCGTGGACCGCGATTCGGTGGTGCTCGGGGACACGGGGCGCCGACTCGCGTTGTTCGAGGTCACGCCACGGACCATCGTGCTCAAGCCCGCGATGGACCTGGGGCCTGGGCAGGGCGTGGAGCTGACCGTCCCTTTCGCGGATGGTGCGGCCCCAGCCCGCGTCGTGTTCTCGCTCGTCACGAACCTTTCCGACGTGGACGCACAGGTGATGGTGTCGCGCCTCCCGCGCACCGCAGAAGAGATTCGTGCCGAGCTGGACGAGGTACGTGCCGCTTGCTTGGCCAAGGACGCAGAGTTGGAGGCGCTCCGTGCTCGCACTGTGGCGAGCGGCCCGGCCGGCATGCTCTTCGCGGGCCTGCTCGATAGAGGCGGATTGCAAACTGGAGGAGTCGAGCTAGGGATCGGCCAGGGGGGTGGGAACGGCCTCGGTTTTGAGGATGGGTGGACGCATCGGACGAGCTCCTGGGCGACGGTGACGCTTCAGGTCCACAATCGCGGTATGGAGCCCTGGACTCCTGTGGAAGCGCGGCTCTCCATGGTTGCGAGCGGCGAGCGCATCAACGTGCTCGCGGTGCGCATGAAGGAGCCACGGATTGAACCGGGTGGGGCTGCCCTCGTCGTGGTGGAGATCGGGGCGCCCAGGTGGCCCGAAGGGGCGGTCCTCCGGTTGGAGTTGCGCGACAGTGATGGCGGGCGTCGCCTTCTCATTCCCCGCATCTCGTTCTAGAACCGCCTTCCATGTTGATAGGGCTGAGCCCGGCGCATCTGCAACCTGGACAGACAGTGGACGGCTGGCGCGTGGTGAAGCCGTTGGGGGCGGGGAGCTTCGGCGCTGTCTACCTCGTGGAGAAGGAAGGCCACCGCTTCGCGATGAAGATGGCCATGCACCGCGCCAGCAGTGGGGACGCTGAGCAGGCCGACGCGCGGTTGTTGCGTGAGATGGTGTGCCTGTCCCAGGTGAGCGGCCACTCCAACGTCGTGGAGGTTCACGCCCACGGACGCTGGCAGCACCCAACCCAGGGCTGGCTCTACGTCATCCTGGATTACGTGGAGGGCCACACGCTGGGGGAGTGGGTGGAGAAGACGCACCCCACGGCGCATGAGGTGGCCCGGGTTTTCGGCAAGCTCGCGGCGGCGCTGGCCCACCTGCATTCGCGCGGCGTCTTCCACCGCGACTTGAAGCTGGGGAACATCCTCGTACGCGCCTCGGATGGGCAGCCCTTCATCCTGGACTTCAGCGTGGGGGATTACACGCTTGCTCCGGAGCTGACGGACACGCCCTTGCCACCCGGCACCCGTCGCTACCGCTCTCCGGAAGCCGCGCGCTTCCTCCGTGAGCATGGGCACGAGCACGACGCACGCTACGAATTCAAGGCGACCGATGACGTCTACGCATTGGGGGTCTGCCTCTATGATGTGCTGACGAACCCCCAGCCCGAAAGTGAAGCACCGCGCACCCTGGTGGGGGCCCAGTGGCCTCCCCCCGCGCCGCATGCGTTGAACGCGCGAGTGCCCGACTCGCTGAGCGCGGCGGCCATGCACTTCATCGACCGGCAGCCGGAGAACCGCGCCCCCACGGCCGAAGTCATGCGGCGCGAACTGGAGGCGTTGCTGTCGGAGGATGGCGAGGCGTGGACGGTGCCGATTCACGTCCCCAGGCCCCACCTCCCCCTGGCCTCCGAGGCACCTCACAACGACGTTCCTCATGAAGAAGGCGCAGCCCCGGAATCACCCCCGCGCCCAGGTCGCCGTGTCGCGGGCGTTGTGGCCGCCCTTGTGCTCGTTGTGGCCTCGCTGGCGGGCTACGTGGCCCTTCGCCCCATCCCGACTTCAGAGAGGCCCAGTGCGGCCATACCGGCCCCTACGATGGGCGATGCGGCCCCTGGT